>JBBRRV010000132.1:0-8705 GCA_038246075.1 Bacteroidales bacterium | reverse complement strand
ATCAGGCGGACTACCAGTCTTAAACAGATTGATAAGGTTGCGCTTACTGCTTTATGGTTGATTTTTCCCCTTCGGTTACTGGCTGAGAGCCTTACCGCAGGTATGTACCAGGGTGGCGGCTTCCTTACCAATACGCTGGGTAAGGCTTTGGATTCTTTTCTGCCATCAGTTTACCTGGCTTATCCTGCCTGGTGGGCATATTCACTGGCATTGGGCGTGTTTTTTGTCGGGGTCCCCTGGACGCGGTTTATGCATATTCCGACTGAAGTCTTTCTGATTTTCTTACGCCATTTTGGACTCCGTACTACGACAAAATTTAGTTCATATTCCGAGATAGAGATCAATGCCTGTCCACGGTGTGGAATATGTATTGATGTTTGCCCCATGCATAAGGCAGCCGGGGAAGAGCATACCATGGCAGTTTATTTCCTGCGTGCGCTGCGCGAAGGGAAACCTGATGCAGAGGTAGCCGATACCTGCTTGCTGTGTGGCAGATGCCTGGAAGTATGTCCCGTGCAAATAAATACCAATGCTATTCGCATAGCCCGGCGTGCAGAAAACAGTACCGGCAGGCAACAGCATTTTGATTACCTGAAACCTGTTTCGGTGCACAAGTCAGAAGTGATTTATTTCGCCGGATGCATGAGCCATCTCACACCTGCCATCAAGAAGGCAATGCTTGCCATATTCAGTCATGCAAAGGTAGATGCATTGATGCTTGACGAAAATGGCACTATTTGTTGTGGCCGGCCGCTGAAGCTTGCCGGGCAGGCTGAAGCAGCCCTGGCACTGGTGAAAGCCAATGAAAAGCTGATAGCAGCTTCAGGTGCCTTGCTTCTGGTGACTTCCTGCCCCATATGCTATAAATCATTTAAAGAGGATTACCACACGGGGATTGAAGTGTTGCACCATTCACAATATCTCAACAGGCTTGCAAAAGAGGGAAAGCTTAAGCTGAATCCGAAGGAGCAGCATGTCGTATTTCACGATCCATGCGAACTGGGTAGGGGTTCCGGTATCTATGATGATCCCCGCGAACTTTTGGCGAGAATTGCATCGGTGCAGAACATAGGAGAAGAACGCGAAAATGCGTTATGCTGCGGTGGGAGTATTGGTGATTTGGGCCTCTCACGGGGTCAGCGCAAAGCAATCACAAATGATACACTTGATGCGATGATGGTATCAGAACCCGGGATGCTCGTAACCGCTTGCCCTTTGTGTAAGAAAACATTCGCTTCTGAGAACCGTATGATGGTAATGGATATTGCGGAAGTTGTGGCCGGAGCTATTGAATAATTAATAAATCAGGATAAGTATTGCGGGATTCCGTTTGCCTTCTTATAGGGAATGGTGAAGTAGAATTGTGAGCCTTTTCCGGGCTCAGATTCCGCCCATAGCTCACCGCCCAGGAGCTCTGTAAATTTTTGTGCAATAGTAAGTCCCAGGCCTAACCCTCCATATTTCCGGGTGGACGAATCGTCAGCCTGTCTGAACCTTTTGAAAATGACCTCGGCTTTATCCTTTTCAAACCCAATGCCTTCGTCTTTTACGAAAAATTCGATCATACCGTCGCTGGCATAATCATAGCCTATCTCGATAGAACCCTCTTCGGTATATTTCAATGCATTCTCCACCAGGTTGGATATCGTGCGGCGGAGTTTGTATTTGTCAGTCAGAATCGAAAATTCACTGTTCTTATTCGCCCTGTTAAGCTTAACCTGCAAATTGTTCTTGCCCAGAGCTCCTTTCTCAAGATTGAAATGGGTTTGGATGGAAGAAAGCATGTCGTTAATGTTGCAGGCTTGCTCTTCAATGTTTGTTGAGCCAGATTCTAGCTGGGCTATATCAAAGATGTCATTGATGAGTTCGAGCAAGGCATCAATATTCTGATTGATGATTCCGATGAATTGTGATTTTTCCCTGTTGTCAACTGTAGGGTCCGCCAACAGGTTGCAAAATCCCATGATGGCATTCAGCGGTGTCCTGATTTCGTGCGACATATTACACAGAAATGAACTCTTCAGCCGGTCCGATTCTTCAACTTTCTCCCGGGTGCGCACCAATTCTTCCCTGGCAAATTCGAGTTCAATGTTTTTTTGCAAAAGCGCTGCAAGAAAACGTTTTTTTTGAAGCCCTTGCCTGATTAGTAAAACGGAGAGCACAATAACTGCCAGCAAGCTTATCAGCAACGCCCAGTTTAGCGTTGAGAAATACAGGATAAAGTTAGTTTGCAGTAAGTGTGCCATAGAGGCTGTTTATATGAGTATTTCGAGAATTATTCTGAGCGCAGTTCTGCATGGTGTTGAAAAGGAATTTTATATGCTATTATTCTTTTTCAAGTGTTACACGGAGTGTTATGACAAAATAATATCATCCCCAGGTAAGTGAATATTGGCTGATCTTGCCATGATCGATTTATAGGTTTGAAACAGCAAATTCCGTTATCTGTTTCGCCCTGCAAGGTAAGCACTTTCGGGATAAAGATAAATTATTTCATTGATGCAGGATGGACTTATTTTGGTTTGATGCGGTGGATTCCTTTCTCATAAGGCCGGCTGATGATATCGAACAATAGTTTATAATCATTTTGATCGATCACAAAGTCCATATTGTTCGTGTCTATGATCAGAATCCGCATATCATTTTGCTGACGCAAATATTCCAGATAACCTGATTGAATTCTTTCGAGGTAGTTATTGTCAATATTCTGTTCATAATCCCGTCCTCTTTTATGAATGTTTTTCTTAAGCTGGTCGATTTCAAGATACAGATATACCAGGAGCTCGGGCTTTGGCAGAGCTGAATCGATAATCGAAAACAGTTTCGAGTAAAGCGTATACTCGTCATTGGCCAGCGTTTTTCGGGCAAAAATAAGGGACTTGTGAATGAAATAGTCCGAGATCGTAAGCTGGCGAAAAAGGTCGGGTGAACCGAGATGTGTTTTTAATTGCTGAAAGCGATCGGCCAGGAAAGAAAGTTCAAGCGGGAATGCGAATCGGTCGGGATCTTTGTAAAACTTTGGCAGGAAGGAGTTGTCTTCAAATTGCTCAAGAATGATATGAGCATCCAGCTCAGCCGCCAGTTGGGTGGCTAATGTGGTTTTCCCTGCGCCGATATTTCCTTCAATCGCAATGTAATTGTAGTGCATCTGTTATATATGGAGGTTAAAATGAAGGCGGTTAGCCATTGCCGGTATATTTTATCACTTGCAGCTTGTCGGGGCAAATGCTTTCCAGCTCTGCAATGCTTTTTTTTAACAAAGGATGCAACATGTTGGGTGCAATCTCTGCAAGCGGCACAAGCGTAAACCTGCGCAGGTGAAGCCGCGGATGAGGTATGGTCAGCCCGGGCTGGTCAATGATATGCTGTCCGTAAAAAAGCAAGTCGATATCGATAGTGCGGGATGCATATCCTTTGGCTTCATCATCGCGCAATCTCCCAAGCCTGGTTTCGGCATCAAGGATTTTTTCCAGCAGCTCCCCGGCTTGCAGTTCTGTCCGGATTTCAAGTACCTGGTTCAGGAAAGCCTTATTGTCATCAAAGCCCCAGGGCGCAGTTTCATAAACCGATGAATAGCGCAGTACCGGTCCGGCAATCATATCAACGGCTTTGGCGGCATGCAACAGGTAGGACAACCTGTTGCCTGAATTGCTGCCAAGGAGCAGGTAACATATTTCCATTCGGCTTTGTTTATTCATCCCAAATGTACAACTCCATTCCCAAGTAAAAATTACAAGGACACGATTTTCTTAACTAATTTATTAACATTTAATGATATTGACTGTTATGCAAATTTGTTTGTTGGCGCTTTGTGTAACTTTTTCTTATTAACTTAGTCCAAGATTTCAATATCACACAGATTATCCATTTTTCAATTAAAAGCCATCCCCAAATGAAACTATTTTTTAAATTTATGTTTGCCTCCATGCTGGGCTTTTTCCTTGTCTTTGTGCTACTTAGTCTCATTCTGGCCGGCATTGTTATCTCGGCGGCTAGTCTGGGAGGTAAAGAAACCGTAACTGTACCCGATAAAACCATACTCATCATGAAATTTGATGAACCGGTGAATGACCGCTCCCCCTCAAACCCTTTTTCCGGCTTTAATTTCATGAATTTCAAAGCAAACAGAAATCTTGGGTTAAATGATATCATCCGTAACATTAAGAAAGCCGCAGATGATACTAAAATCAGCGGGATATTGCTTGATGTCGATGTGCTGAATATGGGTTCCGCTACTACGGAAGAAGTCCGGAATGCGCTGATCGCATTTAAAAAATCGGGTAAATTCATTTACAGCTATTCCGAAATGTACACCCAAAAAGCATATTACCTGGCCAGTGTGTCGGATAAAATTTACCTCAATCCTGCCGGAGCCCTTGAATTCAAGGGTTTGTCGGGGCAGGTTATGTTTCTGAAAGGCCTGTTAAGCAAGCTGGAGATTGAGCCTCAGATCATTCGTCATGGTAAATTCAAAAGTGCAGTTGAGCCTTTGATCCTGGATAAAATGAGCGAAGCAAACCGTGTGCAGACATTAAGTTTTATCAGTTCTATGTGGAATCAGATGCTGAAAGGCGTTTCAGAATCACGCAAGATCAGTGTTGAGCAACTGACAGCCATTGCCGACAGCATGAAAGTGCGCTCACCGGAAGATGCCGTTTCGTTGAAACTGGTCGATAAATTACTCTATAAAGATCAGTTAATCGATGAACTGATGGCTAAGACCGGTAAGAAGGAAATGAAAGATCTGAGTCTGATGACCCTGGGTAAATATTCTGACGCGCCCGGAAAGAGTGAGTCAGGGAGTTCAAAGGATAAAATTGCTGTTATTTACGCCCTTGGCGACATACAGGGTGGAGAAGGCGATGATCTTACCATTGGTTCGGAACGCATCTCCAAAGCCATTCGCAAAGCCCGTCTGGATAAAAACGTAAAA
Organism: Bacteroidales bacterium; assembly: GCA_038246075.1. Lineage (GTDB taxonomy): Bacteria > Bacteroidota > Bacteroidia > Bacteroidales > DASVHX01 > DASVHX01. Next base: position 3,772 of record JBBRRV010000132.1, on the reverse strand, counting down.
GCAATTGTTCTGAGGATTAATTCTCCAGGAGGAAGTGCTTTGGCATCAGATGTGATCTGGCGCGAAATTGTTCTTGCAAAAAAGGCAAAACCGGTGGTGGCATCCATGGGTGATGTTGCGGCTTCAGGTGGATACTATATTGCATGCGGCGCATCCAAAATCATCGCAAGTCCTAACACAATCACAGGATCAATCGGGGTTTTTGGTATTGTTCCGAATATGCAGAAATTCTTCAGCAGTAAACTTGGGATCACTTTTGATCAGGTTAAAACCAATGCCTACTCAGATTATATTTCAGGTATACGCCCGATGACAGCTATGGAAAGGAAATTCCTGACAAGGGATATCGAAACGATCTATAAAACATTTACAACTCATGTTGCACAGGGCCGTGGCATGACAGTCGCACAAATAGACAGTATCGGACAGGGCAGGGTATGGAGCGGAACCGATGCCAAAAGAATCGGATTGATCGATGATTTCGGCGGGCTCGATCTGGCAGTTAAGACTGCTGCTAAGCTGGCAAAACTCGAAAAATACCGCGTTACTGAACTACCTGAGCAGAAGGATCCCTTCACCTTTCTGATGGATGAATTCAGCGGATCAGGATATTCCCGGATTATTAAAACCGAGTTGGGCGACAATTATGTCTACCTGAACTATATCAGAGAGATTTCACAAATGAAAGGTGTTCAGGCACGTCTCCCGTTTGAGTTCACGATTGAATAGCAATTACTGGCCTGCGCGCGTGCATGCCAACAATTAAATTATTATTAAGCACAATTTGATTCTTGAGCTATGTGATTCCAGTGGTTTTGGGTTCGCTCAACCACCGGATCATGGAAGATTCGGCTGTCCGCAGGCACAAATAAAACTTATACGATAAAACACCTCCTGGCCTTATATAAACCCAGCCCGCATTGCAGCCAGTTCTGCTATTGATCATCGCTTTTTCTCTGTCTTTATTAAAAATTCGGTTGGTGATTTTGTAATTTTGTATCAACCATAAATTTTCACATTATGTTTCCAACTATCAATCCAACTTCAACTCCGGCATGGAAAGCGCTGGAAGAATATTTTAAAACCTTTGAAGGCACCCAGATGAAAACGCTTTTCGAAAAAGATCCAAAGCGTTTCGAAAAATATTCCATAAAATTTGAAGATATCCTCATCGACTTTTCAAAAAATATCATTAATGAAAAGGTATTCTCCCTGCTGATTCAACTCGCCAGGGAATGTGGCCTGAAAGAGGCCATCAATGCTGAGTTTTCAGGGGAAAAGATTAACAAAACCGAAGGCAGGCAGGTACTTCACTTTGCATTAAGAAATCGCAGCAATACACCGGTGTATGCCGATGGCAATGATGTCATGCCGGGTATAAATGCTGTTCTTGCCCAGATGGAAGCTTTTTCGGATAGCATTATTTCCGGATCATGGAAAGGTTATACCGGTAAAGCCATTACCGATATCGTAAACATAGGCATTGGCGGTTCAGACCTGGGTCCACTGATGGTGACTGAAGCACTGAAACATTACAAAAAGGAGCATATCAACCTTCACTTTGTATCCAACGTTGACGGTACGCATATCGCAGAAACCCTGAAAACGCTGAAACCGGAAACAACACTGTTCATCATTGCTTCCAAGACCTTCACCACACAGGAAACGATGACCAATGCGGAATCGGCAAGGGTATGGTTTCTGGCAGCTGCAAAGAATAATGCCTTTGTAAAAAATCATTTTGTCGCGCTGAGCACCAATGCAAAGGCAGTAGCTGAATTTGGCATCGATACAAAGAATATGTTTGAATTCTGGGATTGGGTGGGTGGCCGTTATTCTTTATGGTCGGCGATTGGTCTTTCTATTACCTGTAGTATTGGATACGAAAATTTCGTTGCCCTGCTTGAAGGTGCACATGCGATGGATAGACATTTTGTTGAAACTGATTTTGAAAAAAACATTCCTGTAATCCTTGCCGGCATTGGCATCTGGTATAACAATTTCTATGGTGCACAAACGGAGGCCATTTTGCCTTATGATCAATATATGCATCGTTTCCCTGCTTATTTCCAGCAAGGAAATATGGAGAGTAACGGAAAACATGTGGACCGCAGAGGTAACAAAGTGACCTGTCAGACCGGCCCAATCCTATGGGGAGAGCCAGGTACAAACGGACAACATGCATTTTACCAGTTGATCCACCAGGGGACCAAGATGATTCCCTGCGATTTCCTGGCACCCGCCATCAGCCTTAATCCATTGAGTGATCATCACCCTAAATTGCTGGCAAACTTTTTTGCTCAAACCGCTGCACTGATGCTGGGCAAAACCAGAGAAGTTGTTGAAGCTGAGTTGAAAGCATCCGGTAAAAGCCCGGAGGAAATTTCGGAATTACTTCCTTACATGGTCTTTGAAGGTAACATTCCCACCAACTCCTTCCTTTTTAAGAAGCTTACGCCGCATACTTTAGGTGCGCTCATTGCCATGTACGAGCATAAAATATTTGTCCAGGGTGTGATATGGAATATCTTCAGTTTCGACCAGTGGGGCGTTCAACTGGGTAAACAACTGGCCAATATTATTCTTCCTGAGTTGGGAGGTGATAAAAAAGTAACCAGCCTCGACAGTTCCACCAATGGACTGATCAACGAATACAAAAAGATCAGAACAGAGCGTTAACATCAGGATTATGAGGCCTTCTTAAATTTTACCAAAAAGCAATTATTTCCGAATAAGGTAATAAGGTTTCAAACGATTTATAATAGTTCCACTACTAAGGTTAAAGGACAAATAAATAAGGTTTCCGCTTAAGCCGGATACAGCTTCGCAGAGCTCACCTCCCTCGGTTGCCAGTTAGTAATTTTAACCTTAGTAGAAAGGGTTTTAGGGGTAATTGCAACCTTATTACCTTATGTTATGCTGCCATGAAAATTGAATACCATAATCTTTACACCCATTTTGTGCTCACAACATTACATCGTTTACCTTTAATTGGGTTAGCCCATAGAGAGCGAATCGAGAAATATATCACAGGCATTGTAAACAATAACCATTGCCAGTTATATGCTATATATGCCAATCAGGAGCATGTCCATTTGATCGTATCCCGGTCGCCTGAAATTGCGGAGGAATTATTGGCGAAGATTATCGCAGATAGTTCCGGGAATTTTATCAATGAGAATAAATTGTGTCAGGGCATTTTTGAGTGGCAGCAGTCAGCATCAGCTTTTTCAGTATCTAAAAGGGATGTTGATCGGGTTTGCAAATATATTTTAGGGCAACCGGAACATCATCGTAAAGTTAGTTACCAGCAGGAATATGAGGCATTTCTTAAATTTTATCAAAAAACAATTTATCCAAAATAAGGTAATAAGGTTTAAAACGATTTATAATAGATCTTTCTACTAAGGTTAAAAGGCAAATAAATAAGGTTTCCGGTTGATCCGGATTCAGCTTCGCTGAGCTCACCTCCCCCGGTTGCAAATAAGATTTCCTGTTGAGCCGGATTTAGCTTCGCTGATCTTGCCGTTGGCTTGGTTCAGGGTTTCATGGTTTAGCTTCACTGAACGCACCTCCTTCGGTTGCCATCCGCGTGAAAGTGTCTGTGTTTTTCAGGTCAGGTGCAAAAAAAGTTCGAAATAATGTTCAGTGGTCAGGCACCCAACAAGATTAAAACCAAAGGCCGATAGCTGAATTCAGCTTTTTAATCGCCTGATAAAGTATCAGCGCCGAATGGGTCTTTAAGAAAAACCTTATCTTAGTATTTTAACCT
>JBBRRV010000131.1:0-8859 GCA_038246075.1 Bacteroidales bacterium | reverse complement strand
CTACATACAATGCCACATACCATTTTGGCTTTTATCCATGTGCATATTTACCTGTTAATGCGGGGCAGGAACGAAAACATATCCATTGCAGGGCCCGGTCAGAACCAGGTTCTTCTGTAACGAAAAAGAAGAATGGTGTTGATGGCTAACAGGATGATCAATCCAAGGGCAGAAAATATTTCCGGTAAGGTACCGCTAAAACCCTCATTCATTCCATTAAACAGGATCCATAATATGAAAACAATGTTGCCGGTAACTGCAATCCAGAACAGCAGTACCGTCAACTTCTTTTTGTTGTACTTCAAAGTGTCTTAAATTTATCTGATAAAAAGCTAATAATATTTACTAAATAAGCCCCAAGTCCCAAGAACCAAATCCCAAGAACCAAGTTCCAATAAATTTTGATGCAAGTGCCAAATATTTATTTATACTATGAATAACTTCTTCAAATTTTCTTGGTTTTCACAAGTCCCGATTTAACAGATTTAAACACTAATCTCAAACATTTGGTGCAATCATCGATACACCAATTCTTTCTCCTTCTTTGATCACCGTTTCATAACCCTTTAAAGTATTCATCAATAAATCATTATCGATGCGAATTTTATTTTTTTCAAACAGCAGCACGACCGTGGAACCCCCAAATTTGAAATACCCTTTCTCTTCCCCTTTTTTCGCAAAATTCCTTGCATAAGTCTGTACGATACTTCCTACCATGGTTGCACCTACTTCGGTCATGACAACATCTCCAAACAAAGGGTTTGAAATGATGGTAAATTCCCTTTTATTCAGGCAGAATATTTCAGCCATTTTGCGCAAAGCAAGGGGGTTGACTGAATAATATTCGCCGTCAATCCGGGTGATGGGTAATACAGTTCCGCTAATGGGAAAATGGAAACGGTGGTAATCGAAAGGGGCAAGCCGGATGATCACCAGGGTGCCATCAAGGTAATTTTGAGCAAGGCCGGCATGATTCAAAAATGAAAAAATATCGAACCGGTATCCTTTGATGATAAAATCGCTGTTGCTGATATCCGCATATGCCAGTATCTTTCCATCTGCAGGCGATACTGAAATAGTTGAGCTGGTATCCACAGGTCTGGCATAATTCTTTAGTTTCCGGGTAAAGAAATCGTTGAAAGAGTTGAACTTCTGTTTTTGGGCGGTGCGCATGTCGATATCAAATTCTTCAACAAAGGGTTGTATTTTTTTTGCCGAAGAAGGACGATCCATCCTGTTGCCGTAAACAGACGAAACCACTTTTCTTTTCGCCAGCGCCCACAATGTTGCTTCGCCAACCGGATTATTATACAGCCACACCAGCCACTTTTCCCCAGCCACTTTTTCCGTTTTTAACAACCCGCTTTCCCTGTCGTAATATTGGATGGGTGCTTGTGGCGGCAACGGATAAGAAGCAGTTATGGCAATAACGGCCAGCAACAGCAAAATGATGCCCCACCTCTTTTTAGTTTTTGTCATTAACATGTTTGTATGCTTTGCCGTGAATAGCAAATATAGTGCAAAGTCCAATAGATTAGGGCACTGATCACATGGGGCTGTTGCGTAAGAAAAGATGGATTGCTTTTTAAACTGACATAGGACAAACACCTATGCTTATAGGTAACAAACTCCTAGTGCATAATGAGAGATGAGCCTATTTTTTTCTTCCTTTAAATGCGTCATTATTGCTACTCCACAATCAGTCTCTTTTGAACACTATTCAAAATGTGAAAGTTATGATTTGGGTGACAGCAAATGATAACAGATAAGGCTCATAAAAGGACGATGATGATAAAAAAAACGACAGGCAAAAGGAACGAAATAAGAGATGACAGGAGCATCTATACAGATCATGTTCAATCATCCGCCGGGCAGAACAACCTGAAGATGAAACTTTACAGAAGGGATATACTCTCCCTGAGACCCCTGGAAAGGAACATCGCGAGCGATTAGTCTCAAGCATGACCCGGCAACAAGCCTGAAAATACCGATTAGCATTTCGGACAAGACCATCGAAGAGTCAGAAATATAAGGCGCGCTGGCGCTGAGTTGATGCTTAGCATGATGTAAACAAAACAATGCTTTGATTGGTCCGGCGTTAAATTTTCTGGTGGAACAATTCACCTGACAACTCACACCTGGTATTCACACATCAAAAACTATGAAAAAATGATACAAATTGCAAAGAAGACAGCAAACGGATCATCTTGTGTTTTATGTGGACAATATTTTACATATCCCAAGAAAGAGAAAAAAAGCAAATGTGCAGGACTCTTTTCATTACAACGCCCGGTTGTATGTTTATGTTGCTGGGAGGATTATTGTGGGTGTCTGAAGCCTGATTTAGGCATTTGCTAGTTGAAACCACTAATCATTAGTCTGGAATCACCAATCCTGATGATTGACCCATGCTGTTTATGGGTGCCCGCCATGGGTATACTTATCAGGCTATCCGGTAGAACTATGTGGTGTAATTAGCAGATTATCAAAGAAATATATTTCTAAATCAAATCATACAGCCCTCCCGGTAAAAAATCAACAATTTTGAACGGAAATCAATGCCTTTGCAGGTCCCTTTGAACAGAAGTGGCCTGCCAGGTGTTTATGCGTTGGAATGATCATATTATACTGAAACAATTGTGTCCCGATGAGTGATGAGGATCTGAAAAAGAAGATTACAATACCAGGCTTACGCAAACTTTTTAAGCTATACCGTTATATAAAACCTTACAGATACGAATACGGACTCGGCCTGCTGTTCCTTTTGGGATCGAGTGGCGCCAGCCTGGCTTTCCCAAAACTACTTGGGGAACTTGTTGATTATGGAAATAAGGGGAACCTCGCACAGGAATTAAACCGTATTGCGCTCATCCTGGTTGCCGTATTGATTGGCCAATCTGTATTTTCCTATTTTCGTATTTTTCTGTTTGTGCGCGTGGCCGAAAAAACACTGGCCGACCTGCGACAGGATACCTATAACCACCTGATCCGGCTACCCATGAAGTTCTTCCAGCACAGGCGCGTGGGGGAGCTTAACAGCCGCATTTCCTCGGACATTACGCTTTTACAGGATGCGCTCACCAGCACCCTGGCTGAATTTCTGCGACAACTCATTATTATTATCGGCGGAATAAGTCTGATGATGGTGACGTCCTTTAAACTGACACTTTTCATGCTGGCCATCGTGCCTGTAATCATGATACTGGTCGTGTTTTTCGGTCGGTATATCCGCAAACTGAGTAAGCAGGCGCAGGCGCAGGTTGCTGATTCGAATACCATCGTGGAGGAAACGCTGCAAGGAATTCAGAGTGTTAAATCCTTCACAAATGAATTCTTTGAAATGGCGCGCTATCGCAAAAAAACGCAGGAGATAGCACTGACGGGCATCAAGAACGGGAAGCTGCGGGGGGCATTTTCATCCTTTACCATACTGGGTCTTTTCGGAGCAATGGTGGCTGTGATATGGAAAGGCAGCACCCTGCTGGCCACGGGCGAACTGGCCACCGGCGAGTTGTTTTCCTTCGTGATATATTCCATGTTTATAGGCGGCACCATTGGCGGCATGGCGGATGTATTTGCCAGGGTCCAGAAATTTATCGGCGCAACAGAGGATCTGCTCGAGATCTTTAACGAAACGACTGAGACGGTGGAGGAACAGCCGCTGCTTAAACCCTACCAGGTGCTGCACGGAGGAATCAGTTTCGAAAACCTTTCCTTCAGCTATCCTTCACGCACCGAGATGCAGGTGCTCACCAATATTAATATCAGGATTCAGCCCGACACGCTGGTTGCCCTTGTTGGTCCCAGCGGTGCAGGGAAATCCACGATTGTATCCTTACTGCTGAGGCTTTATGACCCAACTGCAGGGAAAATCCTGTTCGACGAAAGGGAGAGTAAATCTATTCCGCTGTCGGTCCTGCGCGGGCAGATGGCTATTGTACCACAGGATATCTTCCTTTTTGGCGGGACTATCCGTGAAAATATTGCTTATGGCAAGCCCGATGCAACAGTGCAGATGATTGAGGAAGCTGCCAGGCAGGCCAATGCATGGGAGTTTATCAGCAAGTTCCCCGAAGGGCTCGATACCCTGGTAGGCGAACGCGGCACACAACTTTCGGGCGGACAGCGGCAACGTGTAGCCATTGCACGTGCTGTGCTGAAAGATCCCAAGATACTCATCCTGGATGAGGCTACCTCTTCGCTCGACTCGGAAAGCGAACGCCTGGTGCAGGATGCATTAGAGAAACTCATGAAAGGCCGCACTTCTATTGTCATAGCACACCGCCTCTCGACCATACGCCAGGCCGATCTTATTCTCGTGCTGGATAACGGCCGCATTGTGGAACAAGGCACACACGTGGAACTGCTCAATACTACGGATGGCTTGTACCGGAACCTGAGTGAACTCCAGTTTGCCGGGTAACCCTTGTCATTGCTGATAAAATTTCTTTCTAAGTTAGATTTAGCTATAAAAAAAGCGTCAACCATTTTGAGATGTGCTGCCGCTTTATTTTCAGGCGCTATGATACAGGCCTGCGGGACTCTTCATTCATTCTCCATTTCGCGTTCCACGTCTTTATCACCACGTCCTGAAAGGTTTATAATTGATATTTGGTTTTTTCCCTTGAGCAGTTTGATGGCCAGTGCGACGGCATGTGCTGATTCTATGGCCGGAATAATACCTTCGAGACGCGATAAAAGATAAAATGCCTTGATGGCTTCCTCGTCGGTGATACCATGATATTTTACGCGTCCGGTATCTTTAAGGTTGGCATGTTCGGGACCAACACCGGGATAATCAAGGCCCGAGGCAATGGAATAAGCTGGTGCCGGCTGTCCGTCTGCATCTGCCAGACAATAGGAATAGAACCCCTGGAAAACCATTGGTTTCCCCAGCTCCAATGTTGCTGCAGTGCGCTGTGTATTCAATCCTTCCCCGCCACCTTCGGCAGCATGGATCTCTACTGAAGGATCATTCAGGAATGCAGAGAACAAGCCAATGGCATTTGACCCGCCACCTATGCAGGCGAAAATGGAGTCGGGCAGGCGGTTTTCCATTTCCAAAACCTGGCGGCGTGCTTCTTCACCGATAACCTGCTGGAAAAAGCGCACCATCGAAGGATAAGGGTGCGGGCCAACAGCCGAGCCCAGCAGATAAAACGACTCGGGATTTTGGATATAGTAACCCAGTGCTGCATCTACGGCATCCTTCAGCGAGGCAGTACCCATGTCGGTAGTCACAATTTCGGCGCCAAGGAGTTTCATCCGCTGAACATTCAGCTTTTGACGCATCGCATCGCGTGAGCCCATAAAAATCTTGCACGGAATGCCAAACAATGCTGCAGCAGTGGCCGTGGCAACACCATGTTGGCCGGCCCCGGTTTCGGCGATAATTTCCTTTGCGCCCATCTGCCGGGCCAGCAATATTTGCCCCAGACAGTTGTTGATCTTATGCGCACCGGTATGGTTGAGGTCCTCGCGTTTAAGATAAATTTTGCTGCCCACCATTTCCGAGAGTCTCCGGGCATAATAAAGCGATGAAGGACGACCTACGTAATGCTTCAGGTAATACCGGTATTCTTCCATAAAAGGTTTATTGTTCTTTGCCGCATCAAAGGCTTCTGCCAGTCGCGCAAGGTGTGGTTCGAGCACAGGCGGGACGAAACTCCCGCCATACAGGCCAAAATAGCCTGATTTCTGCACGGGTTCGGTTATTGTTTTTTCTTTGAACATATTGAATAAATTTAAAGGTTAAGAATTCGTGAAAACAAAAATAGGCCGCAGGAACTACCTGCGGCCTATAAGCAATATATTATGAATGCGCCTTCGGATCAGTCGTCCCTATTGGAAATAGTATCAGAATGCCACCAAAAATTGCGCGTTATCATTTGATCAGTTTGTTTGTTGTGAGCGTAAAATTACAAAAAATTCGCCATTCGGGTTATCACCTGATAACTTTGTTACCAGGATGAACGTAAAAAGCATGCAAAAGTTCAAAGGTGAACGTATTGAACCCTTTAATCCTAAGCATCAGATATAGCTGAAGTATCACTATACCTGCTTACCGGCTGTTAATCCTTATATTTTATAGGAGCCGGATTCCGTTTCCATGATTCTTTTATCTTTAGGCAAATGGCGTAAGGTCGATTTCACTTTCGTTATCAGTTCCTCAGCGATCTTATCAACATTTTCGTGGTTTTCAGATACTCCGCTGAGAAATTCAATGAATTTTTCGATCAACGGATCATTTTCCTCTTCGCCGTGTTTACGTGTAAAAAATTTTCGTGTTTCAGACCCTTTGGCCGGAGCCAGAATAATACCCAGGGAGGCGCCTGCGGCAAAGCCGGCAATTAATCCCAATAAAACTTTTCCTGTGTTCATAATTTTATATCCTTAAAAATTAATAATGGTGAAGCGTTTGTCTTCAAACTGCTTTATTACGCTGTATCATGTTATCCCGGACTGAACTGTTGCTGCAAGAAACATAATATCCTTCCGGCGTCTTAGAAGCGTAATCTGAATGCTGCGATTTCCCGGATGTAAATTCAGTAATATAATAAACTCAGATTTTACAAAATTAGTATCGTTTTGACTTAATTGTGTTACATAATTCAATAAAAAACTTACATTATTACCACATCCTTACTGTGGGCATATGGTACACGAACGTTATTGTGCCGGTGAAATGACCACGAATCACAGATCTTCGTTTCAGATCATCCCAAGTAAAACAAGTAACTGTTCATATCGTTTGAAAATGGGGCCTTTCTTTTTATCAACAACTCATTTTTATGCTGCTAATTTCAGTTCCTTTGTATCAATATGTCGCTTTACATCACCTCATTAAATTCCGGGAGCAACGGCAATTGCTATTACATAGGCAATCGCCATGAAGCCGTACTCATCGATGCAGGGATCTCCTGCCGGGAGACAGAGAAAAGGATTGCACGTTCAGGATTGTCTTTCAGCAATATCAAGGCAGTTTTTATAACGCATGAACATAGTGATCATACAAAGGGAGTGGAAGTTATTGCCCGCAAATACCGGATACCGGTTTACATTACGGCCGCAACACTTGATAACAGCAGCCTTAAGCTGGATGCGGGTCTGATTAAACCTTTCGACGCTTATGCACCTGTTCAAATCGGCGAACTTTCAGTAAAGGCATTCCCAAAGCTGCACGATGCCCGGGAGCCTCATAGTTTTACGATAACCGGCAATGGGATAACCATTGGTGTTCTTACCGATATTGGTGCAGCCTGCGAAAATGTAATTCATAATTTCAGCAAATGTCATGCTGCTTTTCTGGAGGCCAATTATGATGAGGTTATGCTGGATGAAGGCAGCTACCCCTTGTTTTTAAAAAACCGAATCAGGAGTGGCGAGGGGCATCTGTCCAATCTCCAGGCCCTGGAATTATTCAATTCACACCGGCCTGCGTTCATGAGCCATTTGCTGCTCTCGCATCTCTCCGAGCACAATAACCGGCCTGAACTGGTGGAGGATTTATTTCTTAAACATGCTGGTGGCACGAACATCACCATAGCATCGCGATACGCTGAATCAGCTGTGTATTGCATCACAGGTGCATCAGTCGCACAACAGCCAAGCCATAGCCCGGTCACGCCCGGTCCTCCCATACAAATGTCATTGTTTTAAACAGAATGAAGAACTTTTGAAGCAAGGCCTGACACATCGAGAGGCTTTATTCATTTTGTGAATAAACAATTCCGCAGCACGCGCATATGAAAGAATGGTCAACTATGTTAAAGAATAGTTAATACTGTATACTATTTCAGATTTCACTATACCTTTGCCAAAGCAACGCACAATGGTAAAGCATCCGGACATAAATACACAGCAGCCAATTGGCAGAATCCTTTCCCGCATGGGTAAAAGTTATCTGCAATTGTTGAATGCAAGGCTCGATTGGCTGGATATCGAAAGGAGTTACTATGCACTGCTCCTGATAGAACCGCAGGAAAGCAAAATCACCCAGAAGGAATTGGCGCAGCAACTGGAAAGCGATAAAGTAAGCATCGTCCGCATCATCGACTACCTTGCAGCAAAAGGATATGTAATTCGCATTAAGAGTCCGGACGACGCAAGGAAAACCTGTCTCATCCTGACTGACAAGGCAAAGAAAGCCTTACCAGGCATCAGAAAAGCGATGGAAGAAATTTCCGCTCTGGCCTTTGAAGGCATTTCCCGAACCCGACAGGCTGAGTTTTATCAAACACTGGATGCCATTAAAATCAATTTAAAAAATGCTAACACCATCGGAAAACCTGGTGTATAATCAGCTTTTTCGCTTTGTTAACTGAATGATGCAGACAAAAACACTTTCAACCCAAATAATGCAACTCAAAAAGCCTATTCAAGTCAATTAAGTAAAACTATGATGAATCCCAGATTACGTAATTTGCTCTTCCTGACCTTACTCGGAACAGTTATTTGTTCATGCCAGTCAGCAAAGTCTGATAAAGACAAATCAGGCAAGAAATCGAAAGAGAATCCACCGGTGGAATGGACGGTCGTCAAATCTTCGGTTTTGCAGGAGACCATCTCCGTATCAGGCACACTCAGGCCGTTTGAAGAAACATCGCTTCAGCCTGAAGTTTCAGGACGCATCGTAAAAATAAATCTTCCCGAAGGAAAATTTGTACGGCAAGGAACCTTGCTGGTTAAATTGTTTGACGATGATCTGCAGGCTCAGCTCCATAAGGCGAATACGCAGCTGAAGATCATTGAGCAGCAACAAAGCAGACAAAGCGAATTGCTTAAGGTGGCCGGGATAAGTCAGACAGACTATGACCAGACCACGCTTCAGCTTGCTTCTGTCAAAAATGACATTGAGAT
>JBBRRV010000130.1:0-8985 GCA_038246075.1 Bacteroidales bacterium | reverse complement strand
CAACTTCCTTTTTGCTGCAATGCCCGTTTGTTCTGCTGTCAGATGGATTCACAAATACACGGAGACGAACTGTATTGATTCCTTTTCCATTCAGTATATCCAGGCATGGTTTCTGCTCATTGTCAGCATCAATGAATTTATATCCGGTAGCTTCCATTTGCGACAGCCAACCGATATCGGCACCCTTTACAAACTGGGCGCAGATTTTTTGAGGAAGCCATAAGACTAATAATGAGCACCACAGAAAAAATATCCTTTCCCTGCCTGAAAATAATGCGATCATGCTGATATAAGTTTTTATAGCTTTGAGTATTGAAGGATACCTCTCACGCAGCAAAGAATAGTTATCCCACGATTATGATATCATTGTCTTATCAGGTCAATGAAGGTCAGTTCCTGAAATACACGTTCATTAAAATCCCACGTTTAACTTCGGAATGAATAGAAAACGCTTGAATTGCCGGAAACATTCCATTAAGCAACCTTCCATGTGGGGAGAGATAACCAAATGTAAAATAAAAAATGATTTAATATGTTATTATTTATTTTTCACAGGCTGCTTCAATGTTCCAAGAAACTTAACAGATGATTAATTGTTAATCAAGTGTTTGAAAAATAAACTTAAAAGATTAACAGAATACCCGGCAGCCCCATTAAAGATAATAATCAATGGCTTCAGAAATGAATATACCCATCGTTGCAAAAAGCAGGAAACACTAATTTTTATGATCATGGCTGAAAAAATCACAACATTATTTTTAGACATTGGCGGGGTATTGCTCACAAGTGGATGGGATCGTCATTCACGCCGGCTGGCTTTCACCAAATTTGAACTGGACCAGGAAGAAACAGAAGAAAGGCATCACCTGATGTTCAATTTATACGAAGAAGGTAAGCTGACCCTGGATGAATACCTCGACAGGGTTGTCTTTTACCGGGAAAGGAAATTCTCAAGAGACGATTTCGAAAAATATATGTTTAAGCAATCCGGCGCCGTTAAAGGATCAATTGATTTTTTTCAATCCCTGAAAACCCGTTATGGATTGAAAGTGATCGCGGTGAATAACGAAGGGCGTGAACTCAATGAATACCGGATTCAAAAATACAAGCTTGGCCAACTCTTTGATGCCTTCATTTCCTCATGTTATGTGCATATACGTAAGCCTGACGCAGAAATCTACCACGTGGCCTGCGACATCGCACATGCTTATCCTCCCAATATCCTGTATATCGATGACCGGCCCATATTCGTAGATGCAGCCAAATCACTGGGAATTCAGGGATATCATTTCCAGGGATTGGAACCAGCAAAATTGTTTCTTCAATCCGTCAAATTCGCTTAAACACAATAAGAAAATGTCAATATATGGAAAAGCAGCTTTATGACTATGGAATGATTGGCCTGGGTACGATGGGGCGTAATCTTGTTTACAACATGTGCGACCATGGTTATGCTGTGGCAGGATTTGACAAGGACCTCACCAAAACCGGAATCCTTGAGCAGGAAAAAGGCAGCTATAAAACTTTTGGAGCCGGCAATGTGAAAGAATTTATCAATGCGTTGAAGACTCCCCGTGTAATCCTGCTGCTGGTCCCTGCCGGTCCCGTTGTCGATGCGGTCATTGATGAGCTCAGGCCGCTGATGTCAGAACAGGATCTCGTGATGGATTGCGGAAATTCACACTTTACCGATACCGATCGCAGGATTGAACAGTTGGCAAAGGACAATATGCATTTTATGGGCGTTGGCATTTCGGGAGGCGAATCCGGAGCGCGCTATGGTCCCAGCATCATGCCGGGAGGAACAAAAGAAGCATACGAGCAGGTGGCTTCAATGCTCAGAGCTGTTGCAGCAAAAATAAACGAGGAACCATGTGTTGCCTATATGGGTGAGGGCTCAGCAGGACATTATGTAAAAATGGTTCACAATGGCATCGAATACGCTTTGATGCAACTGATAGCTGAATCGTACCAATTGTTAAAGGATCTGGCCGGATTCAACAATGATGAACTGAAAGCAGTATTTTCCGGATGGAATGACGGGCCGCTCCAATCCTACCTCATCCAGATCACCGCCTCGGTTTTTTCAAAGTGGGATGATATGACCGATCATTACCTGGTAGACATGATAAAGGATACTGCCCACCAAAAAGGGACGGGAATGTGGATGTCGCAGGACGCCATGGATCAGAAGTTTCCTGTTCCGGTGATCGATGCTGCTGTTTCCGCCCGCGATCTCTCTACCTTTAAGCATGAACGCAAAGCAGCATCACAAATATTAAAAGGACCGGGGACAATATTGGCCGGTAATAAGGCCAGGTTTGTGAAACAGCTCGAAAAGGCACTCTATTTTTCGATGATCACTACCTATGCACAGGGGTTTTCATTATTGGGTCATGCGTCAGCAGCATATACCTATGGATTGAATCTGGGAGAAGTGGCTCGAATCTGGAGAGGCGGGTGTATTATCAGGGCAGCAATCCTGGATGGAATCCATTCTGCTTTCCAGGAGGATCCCGGATTATCCAATTTGATGGTGAATAGTGTTATGGCAGAGAAATTAGGGGCATCCCAGGACGACATCAGACAGGTAGTAAAAGCAGCAGTAGAAAGCGGAATACCCGTTCCGGCGCTCATGGCATCGCTGGCTTACTATGACGGTTACCGCATGGAAAGGCTTCCGTCAAACCTGATACAGGCCCAACGTGATTTTTTCGGCGCCCATACGTATCAGCGTATTGACCGGGAAGGCGATTTTCATACCGAATGGAATTAATAAAACGATTATGGAACCAACAACAACTGAAATTCCAACAATCATTGTCATTTTCGGCGCAACCGGAGACCTGACCTGGCGTAAACTAATCCCTGCGCTTTACAATCTCTTCCTGGATCATTGGATACCTGAAAAATATTACATCATGGGTATTGGCAGGGCAGAGATAACCGAAGCCAGGTTTCGGGAGCATTTACATGAAGGTGTCGACAAATTCTCACGCAGGGGCAAATCCGACAAAAAACAGTGGGAAGTTTTCGAACAATTCCTGAATTATTACCAGGGTGAAATGGACCAGAACAAAACCTACGACCATATCGAGAGCCAGATAAAACAACTGGAAAAGCAATGGAAATGTCCAGTAAACAGGGTATTTTACATGGCGGTCCCACCGCAGTTTTTTAATGTTATTGCAACTAAAATCGGCAATAAAGGCTTAGCCAGCGATAAAAAAATAAGCAGGATTGTCATAGAGAAACCTTTCGGTCATGACCTGGAAAGTGCAAAATTTCTGAATAACTTGCTGCACAACCTTTTTGATGAACACCAGATTTACCGTATAGACCATTACCTCGGCAAGGAAACTGTTCAGAATATTTTGGCCTTTCGTTTTGCCAATGCCATGTTCGAACCACTCTGGAACCGTATTTACATCGATCAGGTGCAGATCACGGTATCGGAACAACTGGGGGTGGAAAACAGAGGCAATTATTATGAAACAGCCGGTGCACTTCGGGATATGATACAAAATCATATTCTGCAGCTCTTATGCCTGATTGCCATGGAACCTCCTGTTTCATTCGATGCCGATGAAGTGCGCAACCGTAAAGTAGATGTACTCAATGCACTCCGGGAATTCAAAACTGAAGATATTCACAAATTAGCCGTACGCGGTCAATATGGAGCAGGGTGGATCCAGGGTGATAAAGTGAAAGGCTACCGTCAGGAGCCGGATGTAAATAAGGATTCAAATAAGGAAACCTTCGCCGCACTCAAGTTATATATCGACAACTGGCGCTGGCAGGGCGTGCCCTTCTACCTGCGCACTGGCAAACGCATGAATGAATCCATCTCGGTGATCACTATCCAGTTCAAGCCTGTGCCACATCAATCATTCCCGGCTGATGCAACCGGAAACTGGCAACCTAACAGGCTGGTATTGAATATTCAGCCTCACATGGGCATACGCCTCCGGTTCCAGGCAAAGCAACCAGGCTTGCATATGCTGCTGTATCCTGTCGACATGCTTTTCGAATACGGTGAATCTTATACTTCAGGAACACCTGAAGCCTATGAGACCCTGTTATTGGATATCATGCAGGGAGATTCCACGTTGTTTATGCGCGCCGATCAGGTTGAAGCTGCATGGGACATCCTCATGCCTATCATTACACTCTGGGAGAAAAGTCCCGCTGTCAACTTCCCGAATTATGAGTCCGGGTCGCAGGGGCCTCAGGATGCAGAAGCCCTCATAGCAGCAGATGGACATAATTGGATCGTAATGCCTCTTGTGAAAAATGACAATGACAAACAAGCATAAATTAAGGGTATTCAGTTCAGTTGAATTACTGAACAAATCTGCCGCAGAGCTCCTGGTTCAAATCGCGGATGAGTCGGTGAAAGCAAAAGGCAGGTTCCTCTTATGCCTCTCCGGTGGGAATACACCCAAAAGCCTCTATGCTTTGTTGTCGGTTAATCCTTATCGTGAACTCATCCCCTGGGAAAATACTTTTGTTTTCTGGGGTGATGAGCGTTGTGTGCCTGCCGATGATGATCGCAACAATGCACATGAAGCTTCCGAGGTGTTATTAAAGAAAACCAAACTTCCTTCCTCCCATATTTTCCCGATTCCTGTGAACCTCCCTCCTGCCGATGCCGCAAATAAATATGAACAGACACTCCGGGATTTTTTTGGACCGGACCTCCCCTGTTTTGATCTTATCCTCCTCGGGCTGGGAGAGAACGGACATACGGCTTCCCTTTTCCCCGGGACAGCGGTGCTCTGGGAAAAATCGCGCTGGGTGCAGGAAGTGTTTGTTAAAGAACAGCAGATGAATCGCATCACCATGACTGCAACTTTGATCAATAAGGCACATCATATATTATTTCTGGTATCAGGAGCAGGAAAATCCGGTATTCTCGAAGAAGTGCTGACAGCGCCCTATCAGCCTGAAAAATACCCGGCACAACTGATCAGCCCTGAGCAGGGCGAAGTTCTCTGGTTTGCCGATACACACGCCGCGACTGGCATACGCCTGAATGATTCAATTTTCCTTGATAAGGATACGTGAATGCATATCATGCTAAAATGAGATTACAAAGAAACATATTTTACAATAATTTCAATAAGCCAACCAGGATAAACCCCTAGAAGAATGATGCAGAAGGTGATGATAACCAGCGCTATACTCCCGTTTACCGACAATTCGGGTAATGCCGTTTCATCTGCGCTTGAGAATAAGGCCGTGATAACCCTGATATAATAGTAAAGTCCGATAACACTATTGATAATCATAGCGAAAACCAGTATCATAAGGCTGGCTTTCATGGCTTCAAGTATTACATAAAATTTTGCAATGAATCCGGCAGTGATGGGAATCCCGGCCAATGACAACAATGAAAGTGTAAGTACGAGTGCTATCCACGGTCTTTTCCAGAAGAGCCCTTTATAATCTGCTATCTCTTCAGCTTCATATTTATTGGATGAGAGCAATGATATCACACCAAAAGCACCTATTGTTGTTATAAAGTAGGATATCAGGTAAAAGATTGCGGCCTGAATTCCGCTATCGCTTCCGGTCATCAAAATGATTAATAGGTATCCCATATTCGCTATTGAAGAATATGCCAGGAGCCTTTTCAGGTTTTTCTGCCGTATAGCAAGCAAATTACCGGTGAACATGGAAAGAATGGCTATGCCGGAAAAGACGAAGAACAAGTCCTGGTTATTAAACCCCCGGATCGCGAAAAAGAATCTGATTAAAACAGCCATCACGGCACCTTTCGACACCGTGGCTATATATGCCGTAACAGGTGCAGGCGCACCCTGGTATACATCGGGTGTCCACATGTGAAAAGGAACCAATGCCAGCTTAAAGCCTATGCCTACCATCATCATTCCGAAGCCCGAAATAACCAAAGGTGATAACTGGCCCTGATTCAGGAAGGCATTCACTATCCCGGTAAACTGCATAGTTCCGTAAGCGGTATAGATCATGGCCATACCGAATAGTAAAAACGCTGAAGAGACAGACGCCAGAATAAGATATTTGAATCCAGCTTCAATAGAACTGTCCTTAGTCCGCTGAAAAGCGATCAGGATGTACAAGGAAATACTGAGCATTTCAAACCCCAGGAAAAACAGGATGAAATGATTGGCAACAGCCAACAATGAAGCACCTAAGGTGGAAGTAAAAAGAATAATATAATATTCCTCCCTCACATCCTGCAATTGACGGATATAGTCATATGACAGAAAGGTTACCAGCAATGCAGAAAAGAAAATAATTCCAAGGAAAAACAAGCTATATAAATCAATGATAAACAATGGCTCAATTGAATGCGGCGCCACAGGAACTACCATAAAGAGTGAGGCGAAAGCTATAAGTAAGGACAATACAGAAAAGCCATAAACTACCTTGTAATTTCTATATACGGAAATTACAATCATGATCATAACTGGTGTCATGGCAATGATCATGAATGGCAATAAACACAAAAAATCGGTTTCGGTCATGTCTAAGAATAGCTGATGCGTTATTCAAAAGTGATAAATGGGAATGTTTTAGTTAACGAGCTTTTGTTACTGGTGTTTGAAGGGTTAATTAGCGCTCGTTCTTTCTGAATCTCAAGTGTCTTTATCAGGGCAGGTTTTGCGGTGTTAAAAACCGGTTGAGGATATAGCCCCAGTCCGACAATTCCAATAACAAGCGCGGCAAAAACAGTTTTTTCACGAACTGTCAGATCATTCATTTTCCAATCCACGTTTTTAGCCCCAAAGAACACCTTTTGCATGATCCTCAAGGCATAAATTGTTGCCGCGATTAGACCTAAACTTGCCAGGCAGCACATCAGCACGTCTGCACTATATGTCCCCAGGAGTATCAGGAATTCAGCAATAAAATTCCCTAAGCCAGGTAATCCAAGAGAAGCCAAGGAAAAAATGAGCCCCATCGCGCCCATCACAGGTGCCTTTTCCCAAAGACCTCCCATTCTGAGGATATCCCGTGTATGAATTCGTTCAGACAGCTGGCCTGCCATGATAAATAATGCTCCGGTGCTAATTCCGTGGGCCAGTATCTGCATGACAACACCCTGGTATGCCAGTTCATTAAAGGTAAAGACACCCAGAATCACAAACCCCATATGACTCACACTGGTATATGCAACAAGTCGTTTGAGATCAACCTGGGCAAAAGCGAGTTTAGCTCCGTATAATATACCGATGACACCCAGCAGCATACCGACAGGTGCAAATGTAATGGCTGCCTCAGGAAATAAAGGAACAACAAACCTCAGCAAACCATAAGCTCCTGTTTTTAAAAGCAACGCTGCAAGAATCAGACTACCTGCTGTAGGTGCTTCTGTATGGGCATCCGGCAACCAGTTATGCAGGGGTACAACCGGCAATTTCACCAAAAAACCAGACAGAAACCCGAGCATAATAAGCATTGC
Organism: Bacteroidales bacterium; assembly: GCA_038246075.1. Classification (GTDB taxonomy): domain Bacteria; phylum Bacteroidota; class Bacteroidia; order Bacteroidales; family DASVHX01; genus DASVHX01. The sequence goes on along the minus strand of JBBRRV010000130.1, from coordinate 1,535 downwards.
TGTGGAAGCAGACATCTTTGTTCCAAGCAGTTGCAGATAATCAAAGGTGTATATACCGGTTGAATGGCCATGTATAAAATAGATCGCCAGGATCGAAATGAACATCAACAGACCACCAGCCTGTGTGTACAGAAAAAATTTATAGGAGGCAGCAGTCTTGTTTTCGTGCCCCCAGATACCAATCAAAAAATACATTGGAACTAACATCAGTTCCCAGAAAAAATAGAATAAAAAAAGGTCAAGTGACAAAAACACACCTGTAATTCCAGCCAGGATCAACAGCAGGTTGAAATGAAAAAATCCGACCCTGGTATCTATCTCGTTCCATGAGATAATTACAGATAAAATTCCGATAAAGAATGTTAACAGCAGCAACAGCAAACTGAGTCCGTCAAGTGCCAAATGCACGCTGATACCAAATTGAGGAATCCATTCCAGCCGCACATCATCAAGCCATTTATTACCCGGGGGAATGGAACGGAACAGATATGAGACGGACAGGATCAGATCAACACTCAGGGCCGTAAGGGATATAACACGCGACCACACAGGATGCTGTTTACCTGCCATCCATGCCAGCAAGGCCCCGGCCAATAATATTACGATTAAATAAATAAGTATCATTTATTCAGCATATAAGTTAAAATCAAAGCAATGCCTATGACAAATGACATCAGATACCATCTTAATTTGCCATTCTGCGTAATAGTCATTAAGCGGTTGATCATAAGGGTCAGCTTAACGATTCCAATATTCAGCCAGTCAAAGAAGTCGTTCCTGTCGATAGCTGAGAGCCAGACTACCGGCTTAACAAATAACGTATTGTATAAAATATCGAAACCCCACCCCGCTTCAAAAAATTTATTAAGCCCGCTGCGATTGAATGCTCCTGCCATGGCAGGTCTTTTATAGTATATTAAATAGGCCATGAAAATTCCTGTTAGCACAACCACAGCCGAAATTGACTGTATGATAAATTCAGAATATACAGTATGCTTTAGCATGACCACTGGCAAGGTATGATCAATCAACTTTGAGAACAGATGAATATTCCCCATAGATGCAGGCAGTTCCAAAAACCCTCCAATGATGGATAAAACTGCAAGCATGATTAAGGGAACAGTCATCAGATGGCCAGGAATGAAGGAAGGCTGCGTTTTGGCTTCACCAAAGAAAGTTATGAATACCATCCTGAAACTGTATAGCGTGGTAATAAAAGCTCCAACGATGCCTGCAAGCCACAACCACATGCTCCCTGTGCCGGAGGAAAATGCATACCATAATATTTCATCTTTGCTGTAAAAACCTGCCGTAATCAATGGAAGTGCCGAGAGCGATGCAGCGCCAATGAGGAAGGTCATGAAAACAACAGGCATTTTCTTTCGCAATCCTCCCATCTTGAAGATATCATGCTCTTCATGCAATGCCATTATTACAGCGCCTGCACCCAGGAAAAGTAATGCCTTGAAAAATGCATGAATCATGAAATGGAACACCGCCGCAGACCAGGCGCCGACACCCAGTGCCAGGAACAT
>JBBRRV010000129.1:0-9034 GCA_038246075.1 Bacteroidales bacterium | reverse complement strand
CGGGGATGTCATTTTCAAATATGATATCGAGAACAGATTCGCCAATGGCATAAATATGGGGCATGGAGCGATGGAATAATAATGGTAAATTTTGCCGAAAAAAATAATTTTTCTGGAAAAACTGCCGGATTATGGCGTTGTATGAAAGCGAATAAAATTACTCTTTTTTTGGATTACAAATCCAGTTCCAGGTCAAGTTCCTTGCGTAGATGCATCAAAGCTGGATTTTTAGCAGCCAGCACTGCAAATTTATCCTGGTCGGTATAAGGCCTTCGGGTGTCATCAGACTGTGTGACTGTGATTTCGAGCCTGATGCTGCTATTCTGTAGCTTATGCGATAAAAAACGCAGTATCTCATTGCGCTTGCCCAACAATTCTTCTGACTGAACTTTGTTGTCAACTAATAGATTGATGACGAAATCGGGATTTAGTTCGGGCAGGCGTTTGGTCAGCGTTGAGAAGAAATTGGGTGAGGTGGTGATGAACTGATTGGCATATGCAATCCAGGCCTGGGTCAGTTCGTGAACTGAAAATGGCGTGCTTGTGACCTCCACTGCAGCAATGACAGTCTCGCTTTCTTCCTTTTTTGGGGCAGCGGCGTATTGACCGATCCCCTTGATGGAGAAGTTAGCAGGAGGCATGGGAGCAGGTGTGGATGGTGCAGTGGCTGCTTCGGCAACTGGTTTCACCTGGTCAGTTTTCACGTAGTCAGCCACGGGCAAATCCTTTGCTTTTGGCAGTTCAGTTGCTGGTTCCGTTGTTTGAAGAGAAACTGGTTCTTGTGGTGCCGGAGTTGATGGCTCATGTTGCTGCACGGGAACGGAAAATTTAGTCAGCTGTTCAGCAACCGCTGCCGGTGGTGATTGCTCCTGTTTTTGTTCGGGAACTGAAAATTTAACCGGTTGTTCAGCCACCGGGGCCGGATCAGCCGCGGGAAGTTTTTTTTTATCGGATTCAGCCGGCAGCTGATGCATTTCGCACATCTGCATCAGGGCTAATTCAACATGCAGACGCTTGTTATTGGATATCTTATAACTAAGATCGCATTTGTTGGAGAGGTCAAGGGCACGCAGCAGAAAAGGGACACTGCATTCACTGGCCGATTTAATATAGCGTTGCCTGATGGCATCACTGGTCTCTATCAGTTTTACCGTCGCCGGATCCTTACACATGAGCAGGTTGCGCAGGTGCTCGCCCAATCCAAGCAGAAAATTCTGGCCATCAAAACCGTTTTCGATGATCTCATTAATGGTGATGAGTGTATTGGACAGGTCGCCCGTAAGCAAATAACGCGTGATTTGAAAATAATAATCATAGTCAAGAACATTCAGGTTCTCGATCACCTTTTCGTAAGTGAGGTCATTGCCGCCAAAACTGACAATCTGGTCGAAGATTGAAAGCGCATCGCGAAGCGCACCATCGGCTTTTTGCGCAATCGTGTGTAAAGCTGTTTCCTCCGCATTTACGTTTTCGCTTCTGGCTACAAAAGCAAGATGTTTCGCAATGTCATCAATACCAATACGTTTAAAATCGAAAATCTGGCATCGCGACAGGATAGTTGGTATAATCTTATGCTTATCAGTGGTTGCCAGGATAAACTTGGCATAGGCAGGCGGTTCTTCGAGTGTTTTGAGAAATGCATTGAATGCCGCATTGCTGAGCATATGAACTTCATCGATAATATATACTTTGTACCGTCCGGATTGCGGTGGGATGCGCACCTGTTCGATCAGCCCTCTGATGCCATCCACTGAATTGTTTGATGCCGCATCGAGCTCATGGATGTTAAAGGAAGATGATTCGTTGAACGAAATGCAGGAAGGGCAAACATCGCAGGCTTCCATATCCTGGGTTGGATTATCGCAGTTGATGGTTTTGGCAAGTATGCGTGCACAGGTTGTTTTGCCAACACCCCGGGGCCCGCAGAAAAGAAAGGCCTGGGCCAGCTGGTTGTTGCGGATGGCGTTTTTGAGTGTTGTGGTGATCGACATCTGCCCAATTACAGTGTCAAAGGTTGCGGGTCTGTATTTACGTGCCGAAACGATAAAATTTTCCATACTGTTGTCCGTCTGTCTGATGCCAAAAATACAAACTTTTCGGCGAATTTTTTAAGACTAACCTCTGCAGCAGGCTCATTTGGCGAAAATAATTATCAGCCCCGCCCAGTCGGCGCCTCCCGTAATTCACGGCCTGGCATGCCAGACAAGCCTGTGGTGAATGATTTTTATCCGAATGGCATATTCACCTACTTTATGCGTATGTTTGTTAGGCGATCCTCATACACTTATGCTCCTGATTTATACACCAAAGCTTACGAACAGGTTACGGTATATCACCGGCCTGATGATCAGGGAAATGCACGGTCTGGAACTGGCTTTTACCACCCATGAAGCGGAATATATGGCCTGCCAGGGGCCTAGGCTTTGCTATGGGAAATGCCTTGCCGACGGCGAACTCTTTATCGCTTCATCCGGTCTTCTTTTCGAAACAGGGATTTCGGGGCAGGAGATGCATCATTTTGATTTCGGTGATTCAAAAGCGTTTTTTCCTGTTTATGATCCCGCATCTTTATTTCCCTTTGATATATTTTCAGCTTCATTCTTCCTGGTATCACGCTATGAGGAGTATCTTCCGCATATCCGCGATGTACATGGCCGCTTTTCCGCCAGGGAAACTGAAGCATTTAAGGAGGGCTTTTTAAACAGGCCGCTCGTAAATGTATGGGCCGTGGCGCTGAAGAAAGCACTTTCGGCGAGGTATCCTGCAATTGTTTTCCACAAGCGCACGTTCCGTTTCCAGCCAACTTATGATATCGATGCAGCATATACTTTCAAGCGAAAGGGGGTAACCCGCACAGTGGGCGGTTTCCTCAAAGCAATTAAGGCCGGCAATTTCCTGGAACTTAATCAGCGCCTGCGGGTGTTGCTCAATCGGGAAAACGATCCTTTTGACACCTTTGCATTACAATTTAAATGGCAGAAATTATATAACCTTCACCCCATTTACTTCATCCTCTTTGCTGATTATGGGCTTAATGATAAAAATCTGCCTGTGAATGACCGCTATTTTCAGACCCTTATCAAGGAGATCGGTGATCACGCTGAGGTAGGGATCCATCCTTCATATGGCTCCAACCATAATCCGGAGAAGCTCGCAACAGAAATTGCAAGGTTATCAAAGGTCCTGCGTCGGGAAATCACCGCAAGCCGGCAACATTTTCTTAAACTTGAATTGCCTGCAACCTATCGCAACCTTATCAACCTGGATATTACCGACGATTATTCGATGGGATTTGCATCTGAACCAGGTTTCAGGGCCAGCATCTGTGATTCATTTAACTTTTATGATCTGGATCTGGATGTGGAAACCCGGTTGCGCATCCATCCTTTCGCCATCATGGATGGGACCTTTATCGATTATTTCGCCATGAAACCAGAACGCGCATACACCTATATCGATCCGATGCTGCGCGAAGTCAAAGCCCTGGGCGGAACATTCATCAGCCTCTGGCATAATCATACACTCAGCAATACCGGACAATTCAAGGGATGGGTTACCGTGTATGAAGAATTGCTCAACAACGCCACTTCCTGATTTGCTATTCGTTATAAAATCCGATTGTCTTGATAAGGTTTGTTAAATATGCTGACATAGATAAATCCCGGTGGGACAAATGCATTGAAAATGCAATCAATGGCAAAGTCTATGGTTATTCATGGTACCTGGATATTGTTAGCAGGCAGTGGAATGCCTTGATTGAAGATGATTATATCGCCGTATTTCCTCTGCCTTCGGGCCGGAAATTATTTGTCAGTTATGTTTATCAGCCTTTCTTTACGCAGCAACTGGGTGTATTCTCATGCAAGCACCTTACCTCCGCAGTGGTCAGGGAATTTATCGATTGCCTGCCAAAGCGATATAAATACGTCGACATTAACCTGAATACGCTCAACAAGTCAGGTGATCTCAAATGCAAGAAAATTCCGCAACTAAATCACGAACTCGACCTTATTTTTCCCTATTCGGACCTGGTAAAGAACTATTCGCAGAATACACACCGGAACATCAAACGGGCCCTGCAATCCGCAATATCCTTGTCCTCAACGCCCAGCCCGGATGAAATAGTGCAGTTATTCAGGCAAAACCGGGGTAAACAACTTACACACCTCACCAATGACGAATATACCATCCTGCTTCGCCTCATTGATGCCTGCATCCATCGGGGTATTGCCGAAGTGATGGGGGCGTATACAGATCGAATGGAGCTTTGCGCAGGTGCCATTTTTGTGAGAAGTCACGAAAAAGCCATTTTCCTTTTTTCGGCTGCAAATGCCGAGGCCCGCACAAATGGGGCCATGTCACTCATTATTAATCAATTTATACGACAGCATGCAGGCAGTCACCTTACGCTGGATTTTGAAGGATCCAACGATCCGGATCTTGCCCGGTTCTATAAAAGTTTTGGAGCCACCGCATTAACCTACCAGCGTGTAATCCTGTCAAAAATTCCCGGAGTGATGACTATTGCATTAAAGATCCTGCGGCGCATGCAGGGTCGGCCAGTATCCTGATAACTACAATATCTTTCATAGCATCACTCCTGACTGAGTATGACAGGAATGATCCTGCTGTGATTGCTGACTGTGGCAGTTCCAGGGATCAGAATTTTGATAATTATGGTTATGAAGGCCACAATTGAAATGTATATCTTTCAACATAATTGCCGGAATTTATTAACTTTGCGCATATCCAATACTATTATCCTTAGTTGTCCGTTTTAATCCAGAGCTTAGAAATGAGGCTGAATGCCTGAGTTTGCTCCGGGATAAAACACCAGGTAAATAAGGCACTGTTAATGCCGTTATCCTTTTAAAAACAAAAACTGTTCAAATAAATTTTTTAAACCAATGATCGTAAACCTTGGTAGCCAGCTTTCGGTATTAAACCAGTTTATTGCTGAATTACGCAGTGCCGAAATTCAGAAGGACAGCATGCGGTTTCGCCGTAATCTGGAGCGTTGTGGCGAAATATTTGCCTACGAAATAAGCCGCAGGCTATCTTATGAGGACCATGAAGTCATCACAACACTTGGTTCTGCCACCATTCCAATGCTCACCCATTATCCTGTGCTTGGAACTATTCTGCGTGCAGGGCTGCCATTGCACCAGGGTTTGCTGAACGTATTTGACAAATCGGAAAACGCTTTCGTTTCTGCCTATCGCAAACATCGTAAAGATGGCGAATTCACTATTAAGATAGAATATATTTCGGCTCCGGATCTTACCGACAGGGTGCTGATACTCTCCGATCCCATGCTGGCAACAGGGCTTTCCATTGCCTTAGCCTACAAAGAACTGCTTGGCAGGGGAAAACCTTCGCATACACATATCGTTAGCGTTTTGGCCAGTGCAGAAGGTGTGGAATATATGAAAAAGCATTTTTCAAGTTCGGATTTAACCCTGTGGGTAGGTGCCATCGATGATGAACTTACGGCACAGGCCTACATCGTTCCCGGCCTGGGTGATGCCGGTGACCTGGCATATGGCAAAAAGATCTGATTTCTGCTTTCCTGTTGCATGCTTTCCTGACGCAAGGGCTTCATTTTAAAGTCATTCGACTGTCAACATTTTTTTTCGGCACGCTAAACAATTTCCGGTAATTTGATGTTATCTAAGTTACTTTTTGATTTAATGCTTATTAATGAATACAGCATAAGTCAATTTTGTTCTCTAATCGGATTTAAATTATGATGTCTCACATAGCTACCTCTACGATCTTTAAATACTTGCTGATACTGGCACTCAGTAGCATTAAATTTCTTTTTGCTCCTGTATTGTCGTTTGAAATCGGCTTTACATTCATTCAGACCTGGATTACCACCACGGTTGGCGGCCTCACAGGTGTGCTGTTTTTCTTTTTCCTGAGCAGAGGTATCATTGCATTGTATCAGCGTTATTTCGCTGTGAGCATATTACGGTTTATTCATCACACAGGCAGTTATGTGCAGGTGAAAAACCGCTTTCCCAGGCCCGGGAAACGCATTTTTACCTATCGCAACAAAACACTTGCAAGGATCAGGAGGCGTTATGGTTTGCCCGGTATTATTATCCTGACACCTGTTCTGCTTTCCATTCCGCTGGGTACATTTTTAGCCATAAAGTACTACCCGAGGCAAAAAAATATACTCACCTATCTTTCCCTCTCCGTTATCATGTGGTCATTCCTGATGTCGGCAGCCATGACAATTTTTTAGTCTCCTGCTTTCTCCGCGTATCACTCAAATCGTGGTGATGATGCAGCAAAATGATACAATCTTTATTTGTACATTTGCTTTAATCAAAGCCTGGTGATGATGCTGAACAAACTCCTGACAGAAAACATACGAATTTCCATTAATTCTATTCGCAGTCATATGACGCGGACAGTGCTCACCGTTTTGATTATATCATTCGGAATCATGGCACTCGTGGGCATTCTTACATCCATTGATGCCATAAAGTATTCCCTGAGCGAAAATTTTGCCATGATGGGTGCCAACACATTTACCATCCGCAACAGGGGTATGCACGTTCGGATGGGGAACCACGAAAGCAAACCAAAGAACTTCAGGATTATTTCATACCAGGAAGCCATGGATTTTAAACACGCTTATAAATTTCCGTCGGCCACTTCTGTTTTTGTTTACGCGTCGAGAACATCTACTGTTAAGTTTGCTTCAGAAAAAACAAATCCAAATGTACCTGTCATTGGAACTGACGATCAATATATCACCACAGCCGGATATGAAATTGGGGCAGGGCGTAATTTCTCGCCCAACGAAGTTTTATATGGCTCCCACGTTGCTGTTATCGGCAGTGATATTGTTAAAAAGATATTCAAACACAACGAGAATCCTTTAAACCAGATCATCTCCATCGGGCCCGGTAAATATAAAGTAGTGGGTGTGCTCAAGGAGAAAGGCTCAAGTCTCGGCATTACCAGTGATAACTCATGCATGTTGCCGCTGAATAATGTACGGCAGGCTTTTGCAAATCCCAATATGTCCTATTCAATAAGCGTGATGGCCCTGGATCCGCGATCGCTAGAACCGGCTTCGGGTGAAGCTACAGGATTGTTTCGTATTATCCGCAAAGTGAGGGTGAACGAAGAAGACAGCTTTGATATTTCCAAGAGTGATAACCTTGCAAATATGCTGTTCGACCAGCTGAAATACCTGCGTATTGCTGCCATCATTATTGGTGCCATCACTTTACTGGGTGCTGCCATCGGATTGATGAACATCATGCTGGTATCCGTATCAGAGCGAACCCGTGAAATAGGCATCCGCAAAGCCGTAGGTGCCACCCGGCGCACCATCCGGAACCAGTTCCTGGCAGAGGCCATCGTTATCGCCCAGCTCGGAGGAATGCTTGGCATTATCCTGGGCATCGCCATCGGGAACGGCCTGGCCATGATCATTGGCAGCAAGTTCATTGTTCCCTGGCTTTGGATCATCACCGGCGTGAGTTTATGCTTTATCGTTGCACTCTTGTCCGGCATCTTGCCTGCCATCAAAGCAGCTAACCTGGATCCGATTGAGTCACTGCGCTACGAATGATATTCCGATGGTATCTTATTCAAAGACGACCACCATTTATTAATGGTGTTAAAGGGAACTAACTTTAATGCTGAAAAAGGGGCGAGGGTCGCGGGGCGAGGGACGGTTGGTAACAATATCAATATGGAACCTGGAATCCTGGAACTTGGAACTTATTTCTGAACGGAGGTAACATTGATCAATTGGTCGTATAGCGTTCCCTTAGCCCGGTGATACACATAAATAACATAACTATTCTCTGTATCGGAATGATTACCTTCTATAAGGGCAGATTCGGCGATTGTGCTTCTGTTGGGAAGGTAGAGGTACATATAATTGTAATAGCCTTGTTTGAGATATAGCAGGGCTTCATAGCGTTTGGCCCTGAAATTATAGTTCATGCGCTTATCTTCGCTGAACTGCCATGAAGTAAGTTGTCCTCCCACATACAGGCTCCCTGCTGCCAGTGGCGCTGCGTATGGCAGGTAAAAATGAACCCAGGCATAGTCTGCTTCCAGTTGCGAATTAGTTTCGTCCTCGGTCCTGATGAAAAAACGACCATCAATATCTTTGTCTGAAAGGTAAACTTTGAAAGTTCTCCTGGCATCGGCCCATAAATTCACCTGGTAACCTGAATCTGTGGCTACAATATCATGTATATGTTCCGAGGGGCTGCGCAGGCTTTTAATGCTGAAATTTCTGAATTCGTTACCACCTTCAAAGGAATTGCTGCCATCCGTAAAGTTATAATCCAGTTCATCACCTTTTACGAGATAAGGCTTCAGATTGCTGAGTGCATTATCCCATCTTCCGTTTTGCCGCACTATAACCTGAAGATCCCTGTAAGGTTCAGCTATAGGGTATTGGTTTGTTAAGATGCTGAAACTGACATCCTGCCGGTAATCCTGTTCTTCGATGATGGAAGTTTTGCTTATTCTGGCATTTATGCTGACATGCGGATCCGCCACCATGAACCGGCGGGTGAATGCAAGGTTCTGTTCGTCCTGATCGCGGTATACTTTCAGTAAATAGTTACCAGATAGCGTAAGCCTGAATTTTTCGTTGGGAAAAAGCAGTTCATAATGCGTGAAGTGCTGGCGGGTATTAAAAGAAAAGTGGTAATCTTCGATCACGCCATCCGTAAATCCTTCGATATATTCATTCGGCCAGAGTTCCGTCTTTGTCCAATCGGCATTGCAATGCACAACAGTGTAATGATACGGCTTAACATCAGCCTGCAAATCGTCGAAGGAGAGCAAAAGCTGTTCCTCACTGTTGAGCTGAATCACCGGATCCGTCATTTCCAGGACGGATCGGTTAAGCATGACAGTTTTTATGTTTGTCTGATAGATGTGATCCTCATTACGCAGGTAATCCTTTGCATAATAATCGGTTGAGTCGGGAGGTGTTGTCGGAAGGACACCTGCAAAAAGCGCTGACGGAGCGAGGAATAACAGT
>JBBRRV010000128.1:0-9225 GCA_038246075.1 Bacteroidales bacterium | reverse complement strand
GCTACACAGTCGGCATAAGTGTTCAGATTAACAAGCGCTGAATCACTCACAGATAAGCCAATGAAACCGTCCATTTTCAGGATGTATTCGTCGATGGATTCAGCTTCTTTATCCGCAAATTCCACCCGGAGGTTCTCCATATATTGCCACAAACGGCCATATCCGCCGGGTTTCAGCAAATCGCTGCAAACCGTTACGGGCTTGAATCCGCATGACAGCACATCCGCTATATTAAAGCAGTCCACACCCGCAGAAAATGAAATATCGAGATTCCCGCCAAGGTCATTCTGCAGTTTGCGGGCCAGCCGGATGCTCACAGGATGCAACGCCCGCCCGCTCATATACATCATGCCTTCCTGCTCATCGAACACTTGTTTAATGTTCTTGCTCTCGAGCGTATTCGTGAGCTTTACGCTGAACTGAAGATTATTTTGCAGGGAAGCTTTTTTCAATGCTTCGAGGATAATCAAAGCATCCGGATATTTCAGGTCGTGTTCAAATGCCAGGTCAGGAACTTCTGTCGAAAATCCAAGTTCGTTATTCAGCAGGCTGCGCAGTTCCTCCGGACCCAGCAGCGTTGGATTCAGTTTAATGGTGGTATGAAGTTTCTTCTCATTGATCAGGTATAGGCCGATTTTACCGATCTCATCGGGAGGGCAGCCATGCATAGTGCTCAGTGTGATATGATCGGAGATGCAGGAGGGAATCGCAAGTTCATCAATACCAGGAAAGATTTTCCTGACGGAATCTTTTGCTGTTGCAAGTTCAGCACTGCAATCCTTCATCTTAGCGAAAAACCATTGAACATTGTCCCTGAGAATACCCTCAAGGTTATAGCCAACGCTCATATTGAACAGTGTGCCCAGGGGACCTTCAAATCCGAGCTCTTTGCGCAAAACATGGATGATAATCCATGCATTCAGGTATTCATTGAATGATTGTTCAATTTTAAGTTCCTGCGACCATTCACAGTTATAACCTTCGTCCTGCATATCGATACAGGGTTTCGAAACCTCAATTTCGTCGAGGGTTTGTACCGTTTTAAGTTCGATATAGCGTGCACCACAAAGCCAGGCCGAAATAATATTGATGGCAAGCTGGGTATGCGGACCTGCAGCAACACCGACAGGGGTCTCTAATTCCCTTCCGTAGCGCATCATTCGGAAGGGATCTGTTATTTTTGGTATAAAAAAGAGGCTCCCGGGTATACCCATGAACCGGTTATTTCGGATTTCGTTGAGCGTAAGGGTCAGAAGCCCTGGAAGTGATATTGGCGAAAATTTATCAGACACAATGTTCTTTCTTGGTTCATGAATTAGTTGAACCAAAATTAGAATAAAATCGGCGAGAAGTCATAGATTTACCGGGTTTTCTGGTCTTTCGCATAAAATAGATCTGGATTAACTGATTAAATCCCTGTTAATTAAAGCTTTACTCTTAATAAAGAAGACTTTGAAACAAATGCCATTTTCAGCAATCATTCCGGCGGCCGGCAATTCCGGCAGGATGGGGTCAAATAAGGCCCAACTGGTATATGGAGTTGGTGAATCATTTGCAAGCCACCTTGTGAAAAACTATGCATTATCCGGTGCTCAGCCGGTTGTGCTGATCATGAATGAACAGCAGGACCAGCCTGGTTTTGAGGGCTTATGCATCCGTGTAATTAACCGGCATGTTGAATCAGGCCGGTCGCATTCCATATTTCTGGGTATACAGCAGGTTCCGGAAGGGAATGCCTGCTTTATCCAAAATATTGATAATCCGTTTATTGAACCGGGTTTGCTCGATCAAATGATCGCCTTGCATGAAAGTGATGGATTCGTGGTGCCGGTCTGTCATGGAACAGGAGGGCACCCGGTTTTACTGGGACGTAATGTGGTAAGTTATATCCGCGGATTAGATCTTTTGCCGGATTTCAGGGAAGTATTAAAAAAATATAAGAGGATTGAAACACCTTACAGGGATGAACGGATTCTCTGGAATATAAATACACCCCGTGAATACGAAAGCTTCTTAAACAAGGATGCAACAGAGGAATCCAGAGATTTAAAAAAATAGCTGAAGGGTTAAAGTGCTGCCGTGGTGATTGAGACCTCTTTCGTTAAATTGATTATCTTTATTTAAAATCTTTCAAAAATGATTATTGCTGAAACCTATTTTGTCTTTAAAACAGCAGTCTTTGTCAGCACATTTGTTACACTGCTGGCATTGATCAATCCTGTTCAGAAAGTATTCCTGATGACATCTTTGCAGGATCAGCTTACGGATAAGGAGTTGAAGTATATTTCGCTGAAATCATCGCTCACGGCTTTTATTATTTTACTGATCTTTCTGTCCCTGGGAAATGTCATATTTGCATATATTTTTCGCATCGAGATCTATTCGTTCCGGGTTACCTGCGGGGCGGTTCTTGTATATAGCGGCTGGAATGCGCTTCAGAAAGGAGTTCTGATCAACATCGGAAAAGAAATGAGAATCCAGGATATCTCCTCAGTTCCCATTGCAATGCCCATGATTGCCGGACCCGGAACAATTACCGCGGTTGTGACTTTCCCGGCGCAGTATGGCACATTTGTGACAATCATTGCAATTTTTGCAGCACTCATTGTTAACATGGTCATTATGTATTATGCAAAGAGCATCGGAAAAGTAATGAACAAACTGAATATGCTTTCGGCAATGGTGCGGATTATCGGTCTTATCATCGCCACCATCGGGGTTCAAATGATTTTCGATGGTGTTAGTGGTTTTATGAAATTGCATGGGATCACACTCATGTAATACATTGAAATAAATAGAAATAAATAGAAATAAATAGAAATTGCAAATCCGCAATCACCAATTAGTCCTTACTCATTCAATAAAATTCCCATGTTTTTCATCAGGAAGGTTGCATTCAGGTTTTTGCAAACACCTTGGCGCAGTTTGTAGTCAATTTGCATCTGATCATCTGCAATCTCTATTTCAAAACAAAGGTTGTTGATGTTGTCGGGGTACTGGCTTTTAAGTTCTCCTAAAGCCAGGTCGTGGGTGGCAAACATGCCCGCCAGTTTATACCTGAGCAGCTGCCGGATGAGTGCAATGGAGCCCGCCTGCTTATCCTTGGAGTTGGTGCCTTTAAGGATTTCGTCGAGCAGGATGAGTTTTTGGTGCCCTTTTTCAAGTTCACCGATGATTTGTTTCAGCCGTTTCAATTCAGCATAAAAATAGGATTCATTCTTGGACAGGGAGTCGCTGGTGCGTATGCTGCTGTGCAGTTCAATTGGATAAAATGTAAATTCATCCGCAAATACCGGGGCTCCCATCATGGCAAGAATATAATTAGTACCCACAGTGCGCAGAAATGTGCTTTTCCCCGACATATTTGCCCCGGTGATGATGCAGAACTGGTTCCAGCCCTTCATGTCAACGGTGTTTGTTACACAACTTATCTGAGGAATGAGTGGATGCCCCATATTTACAGCATTCAGCACAAATTCATCATAAAGCGGCTTAGGATAAGCATACCCAGGGTTATTTCCGGCAAAATTGGCCAGACTCGCCAAAGCATCTACTTCAGCCATTACTTCAAACCATTGTGGAATAAGGCTCCGGTGCTCAGTTTTCCATTTCTCAACTGCCAGCAACAGATACAGGTTGAACATGAACAAGCCGTTCAGTATTGCCGAAACCAGGAGATTCAGGTTAGCATCCATGAGGTTCATGAGTTGTGAAAGGCTCCTGATGACCTTGCTTGGCGGTTTTACGCCTTCATAGGTCAGGCAGTTTTTCAGCTGCTTTAAATATGGACTTTCAACATGTGTATTTTCAATCATTTCAAGGTACCTGGCATATTTCTCAAGGATATTGAACTTTGATGTGATGGCAGTCTGTGCTTGTTTGGTTATCCAGCTGTATAGGGTTACCAGAAGAAACTGAAAAAGAATAAGCATAACAGGAACCTGGTAAACGATAGTGCCCAGGATGGAAAGGATAATACTAGAAATAGTAATAAACGGTAAAACAGTGATGATAATTTTCAACAACAACGGGTGTTTCAGGATAGCCTGGCTTTGCAGCCACTCTTCCAGGGAAGCGCGGTCGGATTCAGAAATATTTTGTCCAAAGAAAATGAGCCTTATCTGTTGGCGGAAAGTCACGTTTTCCGACAATTCTCTGACAGCAGCCTGCCTTTCGGGAATCTGCTGCCTGTAATGCCAGGCATTATTTAAATAATCAGCAAGCCTGTTCTTTCCAAAGATGGTTGCTGTGCGGTTGATGCATTGAAACAATGAATTTACGCCAAAGATATCCAGGTCGTGCGTGTAAGGATGCTCATGGTCAACGAATTCACTACCGGGATTGAATGCGGAATAATCGCCTTGGAGTGCATTTAATTCCTGTGCATTAATTTCGGTGAAACGCTCACAACGTTGAATTTTTCGTTTTAGAACAACATCGAGCCAGCCCAGAAAGAGAAAACCGCTGAAAAACAGAAGTGCCAGACCAGCCTTCCATAGGTGAGCTTCAGCGATGTAAGCATATATAAAATAGATACTAAACAGAAAGGATACAACACGACTTAAGGGAATGTACTTTTGCTGGCCGGCATAAAGATGCCGCTCCTCATTATATGCAATGATAAGCTTTGAATAGCTTTGTGCTAATGCTATCTCATTTTTTTGATCGTATGCCATCGTTGTAATTAATTAAATTAATAATTATTTCTGTCAATTGAGTTTCAAAGCGGTCCCTCTGTTTTGGATTATAGCAGCCTGAACACTTCAAGTGGTCTGCATTCCGGTTGTTTAAAGTGCCGTGGCTCAGTAACCGTATCATTTTCAGCGCTGTCATGCTTGAATAGATCATGGACAACCGACTAAAAAAAAGCCAAATTTGGCAGGTCCGGGAAGCGAAATTAATTCATAATGCAAGCCAATTGTAGCGTACACGTTATATTCTGCATTTATTTTCTATTTTTACATGCGGGTAAGTATCATAGCAAAAACAGATTCAGAAGACCATGCAAAGTGTTTTTTCGAAGGCAGAAGAAATTAAGAATGAACAGCACAGCGCTGCGCTGTGCATTGTAGTGGATACCAAAGGTTCTACTCCCCGCAAGCAAGGGGCTAAAATGATCGTATATGCAGATGGCAGTATTTTTGGAACAATAGGCGGCGGGGGCATAGAAAAGGAAGTTGCAGATAAAGCACTGGAACTCATTGCCAGCGGCAAGCCTGAAAAATGCGTTTTTAACCTTGGTGCCGACCTTGGTATGCACTGCGGGGGGCATATGGAAGTATATATCGAACCCATTGGTGCTACGCAGAAATTATACATCTTTGGGGCCGGACATATTGGCAAAGCCCTGGCTGGATTTGCAAGAGCGCTTGATTTTGGTGTAACACTGTTCGACCCGCGGGAAGATATTTTCGAGGGAAAAGAATTCGAAAACTGCAATTGCATCAATAAAGATTATTTTGAAGCTATTGAGGAAGCTAAATTCGATGGAAATACTTACAGTGTGATTGTTACACCAAAGCATTCATTCGATGAAGAAATACTGGCGCGTATTGCAGGAAAGCCGCATGCTTATGTTGGAATGATCGGAAGCACCCGCAAAGTAGATTTACTGAAAAAACGTTTCCTGGAAGAAAATCTGCTTACTGCTGAGGAGCTTGAAACCATTGACATGCCGATAGGGATTAAGCTTCATGCCGAATCACCTCAGGAAATCGCCATTTGCATTCTGGCCAAGCTTATCGATGTGAGGAATAAATAAAACCTGACAGTGTTATAATAGCAAAAAAATATGCAGAAAATCATCCGGTTTGTGCTCGACAACGAAATTGTTGAAGTCGATTTCTCCAAATACCCTGAGCTAAAACCTACCACAACGGTACTTAATTACCTGCGTTGGCTGCCCACGCATAAAGGTGTAAAGGAAGGCTGTGCAGAAGGCGACTGCGGAGCCTGCACCGTAGTGATGGCAGAACCCGGCCCCGATGGTGGACTGGTATACACCACGGTCGATTCCTGCCTTGTTTTTCTTCCGATGATTCATGGCAAGCAACTGATTACGGTCGAAAACCTGGCCATAAAAATGAAACGGGAACAGGTGCTTCATCCCGTTCAGCAAGCAATGGTGGATAGCAATGGTAGTCAATGCGGCTACTGCACCCCCGGAATCGTGATGTCACTTTTTGGTATGTATAAAAATCATCATAATCCTTCTCGCGAAATCATCGAGGATGCACTTACAGGTAATCTCTGCCGATGTACCGGTTATCAGCCCATTGTGGAAGCAGCCGGAAAAGCCTGCTCGATGCATGGAGAGGATCATTTTTCGGAAAAAGAAAATGAAATTCTGACCCTGTTGCAAAAGATCAATCGCAATAAGGATTCCCTTGTGATCATTACGCCCAAACAAAAGTATTTCAAACCCTTTACATATCAGGAAGCCTTGCGGCTGCGGGAGGAATACCCGCAGGCCATTATTACAAATGGTTCAACGGATGTGGCCCTGCGCCAGACGAAAAAAAACGAACTGCTTGCCGAAATTATTGACCTGTCGGGCATAACAGAAATGAAAACTTACCGTGAAGAAGACAATTGCTTTGTCATTGGTGCCGGCATTTCTCTGGAACAACTACGGGAATTAACGAAAGAAAAGCTGCCTTCATTTCATGAGCTGCTGAACGTTTTCGGTTCGTTGCAAATCCGGAATCTAGCCACACTCGGGGGAAATGTCGCATCGGCTTCTCCCATCGGGGATATGTTGCCCCTGCTTATCGCGCATGGTGCATGGGTTAAATTGAGTTCATTATCTTCAGAAAGAACGCTTATTATTGAAGATTTTATTCTTGGATACCGGCATACCGCAATAGGACATAACGAACTCATCAGAGAAGTGGTTATTCCCAAACCGGAGGCCGGATCACAGCTTCGCGCCTATAAAGTTTCAAAGCGCAGAGATCTTGATATATCCACTGTTTGTGCAGCTTTCAGGCTTAAACTAAGAAAGGGTATTGTCACAGAAATCGTTATGGCTTATGGCGGAATGGCCGCCAAAACAAGGCGAGCCGGCAATACTGAAAATTTCCTGGAAGGGAAAGAATGGTCAAGGCAAAATGTGGAAGAAGCCATGGAGATTTTAGCTGCCGAATTTGAACCCATCTCCGATGCACGATCGGATGCGGAATTTCGCACCAGGGTTGCCGGAAATATACTTCTGAAGTTTTATACAGAATCCAATGTGAACTAATCATTAATCAACCATACTTCAGTTATGTCGACTAATTTACATCATGACAGCGCCATAAAGCACGTTACCGGTGAATCCGTTTACATCAATGATATGCCTGTAAATGGCCATCTCCATGGAAGGGTTGTTTTTAGCAAGCATGCGCATGCAGAAATTTTAAAACTTGATATTTCTGAAGCCATAAAGGTCAAGGGTATTCATGCTATTCTGACAGCAAAGGATATTCCAGGTGCCAATCAGATGGGGCCGATCATTCACGACGAACCTTGCCTGGCCGAATCGGAAGTGATCTTTATTGGCCAGGCCATCGTTTTGATAGCTGCCGAAACCGAAGATGCTGCCCGGGAAGCCGAAAAATTTATCCGCATTGACTACAACCCCCTGGAGGCTATTTTGGATATAGAAACGGCGATGGCTCAGAACAGCCTGTTATCTCCCGTGCGTTTTATCGGTCGCGGAAATGCTGACGCTGCCCTGAAAAGTTCACCCCATGTGTTGACAGGCGAAATGCGCACAGGTGCGCAGGAACACTGGTATCTCGAAACACAGACAGCGCTGGCTATTCCTGGCGAGGACAAAGAAATGCTTATTTATGCATCTTCCCAGAATCCGACGGAGACACAGGCTATTGTTGCAGAAGTGCTTGGTATCAATCGCAATGAAGTTGAAGTAGAAGTAAAACGCATGGGTGGCGCATTTGGCGGAAAGGAAACACAGGGAAACCATGTGGCTGCATGGGCTGCTCTGCTGGCTAACGAAACAAAACGGCCCGTAAAAATC
This sequence comes from Bacteroidales bacterium, assembly GCA_038246075.1. Classification (GTDB taxonomy): domain Bacteria; phylum Bacteroidota; class Bacteroidia; order Bacteroidales; family DASVHX01; genus DASVHX01. The sequence continues at coordinate 1,202 of JBBRRV010000128.1, read as the reverse complement.
CATCTCTTTCGCGATGATGATCAGATCATGACTGGTAAACGGCACCGCTTCCTTTCGAAGTATGAAATCGGTTTCGATGAATATGGCAAAATTCTTGCCTACAGGTTAGAACTTAATGCCGATGCAGGCTCATCTACCGATCTTTCGCGCGCCATATTGGAACGGGCTATGCTGCATTCAGACAATGCCTATTTTATTCCTGATGTAAGTATTACGGGAAATGCATGGAAGACAAACCTGCCATCGAACACAGCTTTCCGTGGGTTTGGCGGGCCACAGGGGATGGCTGTCATCGAAAATGCCATAGACCGTATTGCGCATTTTCTGCACAAAGATCCCGCACTGATACGATACCTGAATTTTTACCGGCATCAGGAAAATAACATGACACCCTATGGTGCCAGGGTGGAGAACAACCGGCTTTTTTTGCTGTATGACAGGCTCACCGTTTCTGCTGAATATTTTAAGCGTAGGGGGGAAATAAATGAATTTAACAGTCATAACGAGTTTTATAAAAAAGGCCTTGCCCTGACACCTGTTAAATTCGGCATTTCATTTACCACTGCATTTCTTAACCAGGCCGGGGCCCTGGTAAATATCTATCTGGATGGAACCGTACTGGTAAATCATGGAGGAACTGAGATGGGGCAGGGGCTGCATACCAAGATCCAGCAGATTGCCTCGGCCGAGCTAGGCCTTAGCGCCGACAAAATAAAGGTGAGTTCCACCAATACATCCAAGGTGCCAAACACTTCACCAACTGCCGCATCATCCGGAACAGACCTTAACGGCATGGCGGTTAAGAATGCTATTGATATTCTTAAAGCAAGGCTTGCAATTGTGGCTGTGGCTGAATTTGAAAAGGTTTTCCCCGGAAGTAATGTACAGACAGAAAATATAATCATCGAAAACAATTTCTTTCTTGATAAGACAAATCCCGAACAAAAAATTGCCTTCGGCACGATTGTCAACGCCGCACATCAGCAACAGGTAAGCCTGAGTTCAACCGGATATTATAAAACTCCCGGCATTTATTTTGACAGGGAAAGCGGGCAGGGAAGCCCCTTTTATTATTACGCCTTTGGAATGGCTGTATCGGAAGTGATGATTGATGTGCTTACGGGCCGCTGCAGTTTGTTGCGCAGTGATATTCTTCATGATGTCGGCGATTCAATCAATCCTGAAATTGATAAGGGCCAGGT
>JBBRRV010000127.1:0-9286 GCA_038246075.1 Bacteroidales bacterium | reverse complement strand
TTCAAATCGGCGTGCTTCGTTTGTTTCCTGACGGGCTTTTTCGAAAAGCCTGTCAAATCCGGCATTTGAAAAGTGCGTATTATTTGGTCCGCCAGGGCAAAAATTTCCGGAATAAAAGAGTGACAGATAATTCTCAGCATCGGGGTAATCGGCTATCCATGATCCGCGGAAGAGATTCACCTTAGCCTGGGCTATCATTTCACGTAAGGTAGCCGGAGGAGTCACGTCGATCCGGATGTCAAATCCGAGCTCGTTGAGTTGACTTTGCATATATTTGCAGAGGTCAAGATAGGAAGCATTGGTAGTGAATGTGATCGGAGGCAACCCTTTACCATTTGGGAAACCAGCTTCTGCGAGCAATGCAGCAGCTTTTAAGGGATTATAATCGTAGCCAGCACTCCCTGAAGTATCGGCACCGCCCAGTCCAAGCGGGATGAAGCCACCCGTACCCGGAACTCCAATTTTATTCCTCAGGTAACGCATCATCCGTCTTCTGTCGAATCCATAATTCAGTGCCTGGCGCACTTTTTTCATTCGCAGCGGGCTATGTTGCACTAGGGCAAGAGTTGGATCTACCTGTATGCCCACGTATTCAGTATTCAGATATTGCCCGGTAAGTAGTTTGATTCCCTTACTATACCTGGGATTTAATTTACCATCGGCGGTGAGCATTTCATCCTTATAGCTGGCATCAATACCTGACATAAAATCGAGGTTGCCTTTCACAAATTCGAGGAATGCAGCCTGCTTATCGATGATGAATGAAATGGCGATAGCATCAAGATAGGGCAGGGGCTGTCCGTTTTCGCGCTCAAAGAAATGTTCGTTTTTGACGAGCACAAGTTTTACGCCTTCTTTCCAGAGCTTGAGTACAAAAGGTCCGGTGCCGACAGGGTGGCGCCGGAAATCGTTCCCGTATTTCAAGACAGCTTCTTTTGGGACCACAGCGCAGTATTGCATACTGAGCAAACTCAGAAATGGCGGGAAGGGGTTGTTCAGCCTGATAATGAATGTGGTATCATTGGGTGCTTCAAAGGCAAGACGAGGACCTTTGCGCGCCACATTATTGAATACCCACGCTCCGGGCGAAGCAATCGTGCTGTTGGTGACGCGGGTAAAACTGTAGACAAAATCAGGGGCAATTACAAGCCTGCCTTTTCCGGTGGGGAATACTTCGGAGTTGTGAAAAAGTACATCATTGCGCAGGTGAAATTTATACACAAGCCCATCGGGCGAAATTTCCCAACTGTGCGCGATGGAGGGTCTTACCCTAAGGGAATCATCCAGTTGCACCAGTCCGCCGAAAAGCTGGTTTACGGCCCAGATATTTGCCTGGTTCCTGGCAAAAGCCGGGTCGAGCGAAGTAATGCCTGCAGATTCATTATACCGAAAAACAGTTTTTTGATTTTCGTCGGGGAATTTTGAATTGCAGGACCAAAAAAGAGCAGCCAGACAAACGTAAACAAAGTAGTGCTTTTTCATGCGTGCTCAAAAATAGCAAATAGTGGCCATCCCGACCACAATATTTTGCTACTTTTATACTATCAATGCAATTTAAGTAAATGAAAAAAATATTTTTTCTGCCTGTCATATTTGTTTTTATGTTTTCTGAACTGGTAAATGCGCAACAATCCGGTGGTTCAGAAGGAGCATGGTTTTGCTCCCAGCGAAGGACTGCATCAGTTAAAAAATTGAAAAATCTCGTGCTGTCGTCCAGCACACCGCGGCATTCCTTCGACGTGCTGAATTATACCTTAAAACTTGACCTTGTTGCATGCTATACCAGCCCTTTCCCAAAATCATTCAGGGCAAGCAATCGGATCACCTTCAGGGTGGATTCAGCATTGCACCAGATCAAACTCAATGCAGCAGGTAGTTCCTTGAGTATTGATTCGGTGAAAATGGCCGGTGCTTCGTTCACGCATGCCGCTGATATCCTGACCATCACCCTGGACAGATCTTATGTCAGCGGCGAGACAGCTGCAGTAATGATTTATTACCACCATGAAAATATAGCTGATGGTGCTTTTTATGTGGATAATGGATTTGTATTTACAGATTGCGAACCCGAAGGCGCCCGCAAATGGTTTCCATGCTGGGACCAGCCATCAGATAAAGCTACAGTCGATATCACCGCAAAGGTAGCACCGAATGTTAAACTGGGATCGAACGGGAGGTTGCAGGATTCAACCGTTACAGCCCAGGCTATTGATTATCATTGGATCAGCCGGGATCCGGTTTCTACCTATCTGGTTGTGCTCACTTCAAAGGTGAATTACAAACTGGATATTATTTACTGGCACAAACTTTCCAATCCGGCAGAAACGGTACCCATTCGCTTTTACTATAATGCAGGTGAAACCCCGTCAGCAATGGAAGCCATCATTCTGCCGATGACAGATTATTATTCCCGGCTATTCGGAGAACATCCTTTTGAGAAGAATGGTTTTGCCACCCTGAGCAGCCAGTTTACCTGGGGCGGAATGGAGAACCAGACCCTTACGAGCCTCTGTCAGGGCTGCTGGGATGAAAATCTGATAGCGCACGAATATGCCCATCAATGGTTTGGTGATATGATCACTTGTGGCACCTGGGCTGATATTTTTCTGAATGAAGGTTTTGCCACATTTGTAGAAGCTACCTGGACCGAAAAACAGCATGGGCATGCCGCTTATAAGAACGAAATTGCAAATAATGCCCAGACCTATCTGAATACCAATCCAGGATGGGCCATTTCAGAACCTTCCTGGGCTTCCGCTGCGCCAGGCGTAAATGTGCTTTTCAATTATGCCAACACCTATATGAAAGGCAGCTGCGTAATGCACCAGTTACGCTATGTGCTGGGTGATTCGCTCTTCTTTGCCGGTATGAAGGCTTATGCCACTGATACAGTAAATTTCAAATTTAAATCGGCAACAATCTCAGATTTTCGTACAAAGATGGAAGAAATAAGTGGTCAGGATCTCAACTGGTTTTTTAATGAATGGATTTTTCAACCAAATCATCCCATTTATCAGAATGTATATGGGTTTGAACAATTGGTCGGTAATGCATGGAAAGTCAATTTTTGGGCGCGCCAGAGTGCGTCCAATTCTGCAATCTATTTTCAGATGCCCCTGGAACTGAAAATCAATTTTCAAAACGGTACCGACACCCTCATCAGGGTTTTTAATAGCTTCCAGGGACAGCTATTTAATTTCGTCTTTAATAAACAGCCCGTGCTGCTGGTATTTGACCCGAACAATGAAATTGTGCTGAAACAGGGTACAACAGTTGTCGGAATTGAGGAGTCCTTAGCTTCAGGTGTGGGATCGGAGGTGCTTATATCTGCACCAAATCCCTTTAAAGGCAGTACTATGTTAGCCTATAAGCTTGCCGGGAAAACACACATAACCCTTAGTGTTTTTGATATGTATGGAAACCCGGTCGCAGAACTGGTGAACACCATACAAACAGCAGGAATTTACAAGGTTCCGTTTAATGCCGGCCGTCTTCCGGCGGGTACTTATCACTGCAGGCTACTGACCGACGGGAAAACAGATGTTGTCAAACTGATTCTTCAATAATTGATGTCAATCATTTTGTCAACTTTTTCATCAAGCAGGGCCAGGTCAATCACTTCGATCATTTCATCAATGTAATGAAAATTGACGCCTTCGATATAGCCGGCTTTTATCTCTCCGATATCTTTTTTGTTCTCTTTGGAAAGGATGATATCTGTTATGCGGGCGCGTTTGGCAGCCAGGATCTTCTCCTTGATGCCGCCTACCGGTAATACTTTTCCACGCAATGTTATCTCACCTGTCATGGCAAGGTTCTCTTTCACCTTGCGCTGTGTAAAGGCAGAAGCCAAAGCGGTGAACATGGTTATGCCTGCCGACGGACCATCTTTTGGTGTGGCCCCTTCAGGTACATGGATATGAACATTCCATTTCTCAAAAACACCGGCATCGATTCCAAGATCCATCGAGTGCGCCTTTAAATATTCAAAGGCAAGGACTGCAGATTCCTTCATCACATCGCCCAGGTTTCCGGTGAGGGTTAGCACACCTTTCCCATGACTGAGACTTACTTCAATGAACAGTATTTCGCCACCTACTGATGTCCAGGCAAGTCCTGTAACAACACCCGCAACACGGTTGGTAAAACTTTTCTCCTGTTGAAAAATTGCCGGGCCAAAAATGGTAACAAGTTCAGCTTCTTTTATACGCGGATCTTTTTTCTCGTTCATCACCACAAAGCGCGCATAATGACGCAGGATTTTGGCGATTTGTTTTTCGAGGGTCCGAACACCCGACTCCCTGGTATAGTTTTCGATGAGTTTTTCGATGAGTTTGCGCGAGAAAACAATTTTCTCATTCTCCATGCCATGTTCTTTCAATTGCTTCGGCACGAGATGTTTTAATGCGATTTCAATTTTTTCTTCCAGCAGGTATCCGCTGATATCAATTACCTCCATGCGGTCGCGCAGGGCCGGATGAATTGAACTCAGGGTATTGGCTGTTGAAATGAACATCACACGTGAGAGGTCGTATTCAATTTCGAGAAAGTTATCATAAAATGCACTGTTCTGTTCCGGATCGAGCACCTCCAGCAGCGCTGAGGCAGGGTCTCCATTGAAGGAGGAGCCGGTAACTTTGTCTATTTCATCCAGTACAAATACGGGATTCGATGATTTGGCCTTACGTATGCTTTGTATTACGCGCCCGGGCATAGCTCCTATATATGTTTTGCGGTGTCCCCTTATTTCGGCTTCATCATGCAAGCCACCAAGTGACATCCTGACATAGTTTCGTCCGAGGGCCTTGGCAACTGACTTGCCCAAGGATGTTTTTCCGACACCCGGAGGGCCAACCAGGCAGAGGATAGGCGATTTCATGTCGCCTTTGAGTTTCAGCACAGCCAGGTATTCAATGATGCGTTCCTTAACTTTTTCAAGACCGAAATGATCGTGGTCGAGAATGCGTTGGGCACGTTTCAGATCGAAATTGTCAGTGGTGTAATTTTTCCAAGGCAGGTCAACCATCACCTCCAGGTAGTTCAGCTGCATGGAATACTCCATGGCAGCAGGGTTCATGCGGCTGAGTTTGTTCAGCTCCTTATCGAAGGTTTCGGCTACGGCGGGAGTCCAGTGCTTAGCTCTCGCCTTTAATTTAAGTTCGTTTATTTCCTGCTCATGCGGGTTATTGCCCAACTCTTCCTGTATTGTTTTCAACTGCTGATTGAGCAGGTAATCGCGTTGCTGTTTATCCAGGTCAACTTTTACTTTGCTTTGAATCTGATTTTTAAGTTCAAGCATCTGAAGTTCCTTGGTGAGGAGCGAAAGTACAATATTGGCCCTTTCTTTGAGATCGGGCACGGCCAGCAATTTTTGTTTCTCTATCAGGTTGACATTCAGGTTTGAAGAGACAAAATTGACCAGAAAAACAGGACTTTCGATATTTTTAATCGCAAATGCAGCTTCGGATGGGATATTGGGCGACTGGTTGACGATCTGTATCGCCAGATCCTTAATAGAGGCAATGAGTGCAGCAAAAGGTTTGTCCTTACGGCCAGGGGCTTTCGGGTTGTCCATTGCATTTACTTTTGCCTTAAAATAAGGATCAGTCTGGATAAGTTCACCCATTTCGAAGCGCTTTTTCCCTTGTATGATGGCCGTTGTACTGCCATCAGGCATCTGTAGGGTTTTGATGATATAGGCAACTGTGCCGGTAGCATGCAGATCTTCGAAAGAAGGATCTTCCGTATCAGCATCCTTTTGCGCCACAGCGCCGATAATGCGATCGCCACGATAGCAGTCCTTTATCAACTTGATGGATTTATCACGCCCTACGGTAATAGGAATAACAACGCCCGGAAACAAAACCGTATTTCGCAGCGGGAGTATAGGGAGCGAAGCCGGAACTATTTCGGCATTGATCTGCTCTTCGTCTTCGGCCGATAGTAAGGGTATAAATTCTGTTTCGTCCTCCATAAGGTCGGAAAGATGAAATGATGCTTTATCTGAGAAAGAAGTCATATTTTTTTTAGTGTCAAAATGGCAAAATCATGCCATATTTAAAGTGCAAGACTATAAATCAATTATAATGCCATGATGTATACGCCGGGATTATAATTTTTGGTTCTTGTTGGTTAGGTTGAAAACAGTCTCAAAAATAGCAGCGTCCATTTGCGAAAATTCGAGATTGCGTCGTTTGTAAACAGTGGTTGCCACCTTAATGGCGCGTTTCATTTCATAGCTCGCAAGACCGGCAGTACCTCCCCATTGAAAAGAGGGGATAAAATTGCGCTGATATCCGGAACCGAAGATGTTGCAATTCACCCCGACCACGGTACCGGTGTTAAACATGGTGTTGATGCCGCATTTCGAATGGTCGCCCATGATCAGTCCGCAAAATTGCAGGCCGGTATCCACGAAGGTTTGACCGGGATAATTCCAGAGGCGAACTGTATCGTAGGTATTTTTCAGGTTTGAGACATTGGTATCTGCACCAATATTACACCATTCAGCCAATACGGTATTGCCCATAAAACCATCATGAGCCTTGTTAGAGTATCCGAACACTACGGAATTAGCTACCTCACCGCCTACTTTCGAATGCGGCCCTATGGTTGTTGCACCATAGATCTTGGCACCCATTTTTATGGTAGCGTGTTCGCAAACTGCAAGCGGCCCCCTGAGCATAGCTCCTTCCATGATCTCGGCATCCTTACCGATATATATCGGACCTGTTGAGGAATTTAGCGTGGCAAATTCAACAACTGCTCCCTTCTCAATAAAAATGTCATCGCCGCAAAAGTGATTTGTCTTTGAAAGTTTTTGACTTTTCCTGTCTTTTGTTAGCAGCAGGAAATCTTCGGCAATCGCTTTATCATTCAAGGCAAAGATATCCCAGGAATTCGCTATTTCCAGGTATTCAAGTGTTGTTTCGACTTCTTCAACCGATTGGAGATAAGTATCGCTACCGCTGCGCAAAGCTTCTTCTGTTAAACGAATGGCAATGATGTTCTCCTTTCGCGCCAAGGCCTGGTTGGGCCTGAGAGCCTTGATTGCGGCCATAAGTGCGGAGGTCGGGCAGATACTCCCGTTGATCAGGATGTTATCCGGCTTCTTTATAACAGGAAACTTTTGACTCAGGTAGGGTTCAGTGAGTGAAGAGGTAGAAACACCAAAGTAATGCTCCCATTTTTCGCGGATTGTGAGGATGCCAAACCTGATATCAGCAACAGGTCTCATTAACGTGAGCGGATATAGGTTATCGCGCCTTGCATCGTCGAAAAGAATGATATTCATATGTTATTATCTATTTTTCAAGGGTTATATGGAATAGTCTTAATATCATTTTCGGCTGGTGTGAAAAGATTTACGCACAACTTGTTTATATCAATGGCGTTCGTGAGGTCGCTGCGCTCAGTTGTTCATGGCCATTTCATGTAAGAACTTATTTGTTAACTGCAAGTATACCAATAAACGTTCATATGCCCAAAAGGATTATGCGTGTATTGATTTTATTGCTGAAATCACAAAAGGCTGACCAATGGCCAGCCTTCTGAATATTCGGTAAAGAATTTCGGATGCTTATTCAGCTTTATTACGGTCTTCGAAATGCTTTTTGTACTTGGTCTTGAACTTGTCAACGCGACCAGCAGTATCAATAAGTTTGATTTTTCCGGTATAGAATGGATGCGAAGTGTTTGAAATTTCAAGTTTCACCAAAGGGTATTCGTTGCCGTCTTCCCACACAATTTTATCTCTTGTGTTGACTGTCGACTTGGTGATAAACGTGAAATCATTTGACATATCTTTAAATATCACAAACCGGTATTCCTTTGGATGAATGTCTTTTCTCATGGTGATTAGGCTTTATTTTTCGGACTGCAAAAGTAATCACATTTTTCATTTATACAAGCATTTTTTCTGATTTATGCGGTTTCCAGCATGAGAAATTTAGCCTGAGCTGTTTATTTTAACGACAACAAAAAATTAAGCGTATCCACACCATCGGCATAATCCCAAAGATAGGGATTCTGGCTCTTTCCAAAATCCACATGCAAGGGAAGTTTGCCGTTATTGCTTACGATGCACTGAATCAATGAATTGTTCTCAGTTATAAATGCCTGCCAGTCAACATCAGGTTTGTAGTACGAAATATTTACAACACTCACCGGAGCTGCAAAGGAGTCGAGCGGGCGAAGCAACACGAACCCGTTGTCAAAATGCGGTGTTGCATTGAGTAGAAATACACTGCGGTTGTAGGTGTAATTATTCATGTATCGCGAGTGGTTGGCAATACCGGCATATGCCTCCCAATTGTCGAGGAGGGTGGCAATAGCATAGCCTTCTGGCAGAAAAATGCGGGAAACATTGCGGCAACCCAACCCGAAATACGCGAATACATCTTCGCCCAGGTTTGTCAATTGCTGTATGGTCTCCTGTCCGCTTATAATGGCCATTCCATTGCGGTTCCTGCGAATGATATGCGGATATTTTCCGAAATAATATTCGAAATATCTTGCAGAATTGTTGCTTCCTGTGGCGATAACAGCATCAAATCCATGCAACTGGTCGGTCGTAAAAGTGCTCTTTCCTGCAAATTCAGGTTCGATCTTTTCGAGCATTTTAACGATAGCAGGGAGCAGAAAACAGTCGTCGTGCGACAGTTTTGCAGTAAGCCTGTGCCCCGAAATGAGTACACACAGCAGGTCATGAAAACCTACCATCGGGATATTACCGGCCATGACCACGGCAATTGTATGCTGTTTTTCGGGCATCAGCAGTTTATGGTCATAGGCGGACAGCCAATCATTAATTTGTTGTTCCGACAAACAACCTGCAATGGATTCAATAGCCTGAAGGATATTTTTATGGGTAAACCATGGATTATAGTCGACACTTTGATTAATGGCATGCGCCAGGTCAGGTTGAGCGTTGTCAGTGATAGGCGCATTCAAATCATGGTTTGCTTTGCCGAAAAGCATTAACGCTTCTCCAAGTCTGATGAAAGCATCTGTTCTTTTTACTGTTTTAATCATAAATAAACCGGGCTAAGCATTAATTTTGTGCAAAATTACGAATCTTTAGCCGTCGACAAAGTCTGAATGCTGATTTCAAATAATTGCAATGAGTTGGATGGAAGTCAATCAACATTAAATAATGGCCTAAACAAAAACAGATTTTTATGTGTACTGCTATATGTATTGCTTAGCAGACTCAATATTCACAGTCACTCCGCTACCAATGACAAGTTATGTATGTTGTTGTTATTCAATAATATACCCCTCGACT
>JBBRRV010000126.1:0-9449 GCA_038246075.1 Bacteroidales bacterium | reverse complement strand
GCCCGCAGCCTTCTGGCACATCCCAACACACAATCTTCCCTTCTATGCGCCAGAACGACTACTGGCCGCCCCAACGCTTTGGCTTCCACCGCTTCACCCACAAGAGCTGCTCAAACCTACCCCAATCCTTAGCCGATTCCGTTTTTTATGTTGCACGATTAAAAAAGATGTACCTTTCGGTTTACATTAAGTATTACGTTTGTCTTACTTATAAGTCCATTTGGGATACAATTTATGGTTTCGTCAAACATATAAGCGAGTTGCAAGCAAACCGAGGGGACGGTGCTAATATCAGACTGACGAGCAATTAATAAACAGCAGCAAATGCAAAGACTTGACAAAATAGTTGATCTCTATCTTAAAATGGACACGAACTATGCTTTGATGATTACAGGTGCCTGGGGAGTTGGTAAAACTTACTACTTCAAGCATACTCTAAATACCAAAATTTCAACAACATCCGTTTTCAAGAACAACTCTAAATACTACAGACCGATTTTGGTATCGCTTTTTGGACTTAAATCTGTAGAGGAAATTCAATCAGAAATTTTTCTTTGCCTTTATCCATTTTTAAAAAATGCCAAATTCAAACTTGGCGCAACCATTGGCAAAGCTGTTGCAAAGGGTATTTTGCATTTAAAGGGATTAGGTGAATATAGCAAATATGTTGAGGAAATTGATGTGAACCAAAGTTCACTGATAAATTTTGATGAGATTGTTTTGTGTTTTGATGATTTGGAAAGAATAAGTAAGAACTTAAATATTGAAGAATTTATTGGCTACGTAAATACCTTGGTTGAGAGTGAAAATGTAAAAATTCTGATTATTGCCAACGAAGGGAAAATATACGACCAAAACTATAATGCCCTAAAAGAAAAAGTCGTAGGCAATAGCATTGAATTCATACCAAGTATTAGTGATTCATTCGACAGTATATTAACGGATAAATTTGCTGGTTTCCAACAATATAAGACGTTTCTTGAAACAAATAAAGATTTCATTTTAGAAATCTTTTTAAAGAAATCAACAAATTTGAGAACATTGATTTTTGCATTAAATTATTTTCACTTAGTTTATTCAGAGATTACCAATCAATTATTCAGCGAAAATAATCTTAAAGAAAAACAAGCTGAAGTTCTCTTAAACCTTTTGAAATTTACATTAGCAATTTCAAATGAATACAAAGAAGGAAGAATTACTTTCAAAAAACGGAATGAACTTGATGCTTCATCGGAAATTGATTGGAGTGTGTTTCTATCTAACACTAACCCTTCACAAGGCAATACAAATAAAGAAACTGAAAAAGTAAAATCTAGCAAAGTAGTTTTCATTGAGGACTATTACACAAATGACAAATTCAATTTCTATAATTCGGTTTATGACTATGTAACTGGCGGAACAGTTTTTGATTATTCTTCTCTAGTAGATGAGTTGAAAAAGATTTATCACATTGAGGAGAACATCATTAAACCACAATACGAGGTATATAACAATTTGGGTTATCAATCTTGCTTCTCTTTAAAAAATGATGAATATTTAAGGGCAACAAAAAAAATGCTGAGGTATGCCTACAATGGCAGTTATGACATTACGCTTTACTTGACTGTTTTCCATTTTGCTACAAGATTTAACAATCCTTTAAACTTCAATTTAGATATACTTGAAAAGTCAATCATCAAGGGAATGATAAAAGGCAAGAAAAACTATAATCACAATCAATCCCTTGACTTCCGTTTAAGTATTTCAACAGATCCAGAGTATAAAGACCACATTGACAGAATTAGAATAGCAGCAATTGACCTAAATAAGGAAATTCTCTCCGACACCAAGTCTGAAGAATCGTCAGAACTTGAAAAACTTTGCTACGATAACTTTGAAGAATTCTCTAAAAATGCTTTAGATCATCAAAAGTCATTTTACTTTGACTCGTTTTTCGCAAAGTTTGATGCTGGCAAATTTTATTCCTTCTTCTATAATTCAGAGCCAGGTAAGCGTTGGGAAATTGTGAGATTTTTTTCTAGCAGGTATGAAAACTACCTTTCTTCACAATTAAAAGCAGACATTCCTTTTCTAAAAAAACTAAAGTACAGTGTTGAAAGAAAAAGCAAACAACTATCAGGTAAAAACATAACAGGATTTGTTTACGCCGAGTTTGATAAATATCTTCAAATGTCAATAGACAAACTTAATTCGGCAACGAATTGACATTAAAAACATAATGCTTACGGCAAAAATTCGGGCAGCCTTTGACAGCACACACTTAAAAGACGGGATCCAGTATTCTAAAGACAGGTTTGTGTTTAATGCAGGTTCATTTTTTAAATCAAGTTTTGTGGTAAAAGTCCCGCCCTTCGGGTAGCTGCAAAACGTCACAAACTCAACCTTCCAATCGGCATCATTCTCTTCTTATTCCCCATGATCTTAGCCATCTCCGCTCACCTTGCTGCATCTTAGGTGTGATTGAGAGTTGCTATAAATAAGAAAAAAGTGTCGAAAAAAAGTAAAACAAAGTTAAGCCGTCCCTTCACCCCTCCTACAAAACCCTTCGGGCGCATTCATTTTTTTTCTCCAACCATCTGCGAGGGCTTTTAGTTTAACAAGCAAAAAAAATGACCTGCGGGCTTCGCCTTTTGTTTCCGGGCCTCGTGCCAGCTTTTCGGAAGGCTTTCTTTTTTTTCTCTTTTTTTCTTTGTCATTTTTATTGTTTGGGGGTTTAGGGTCAAAAGGAAATTATTTTCACCAACTGAACCTCGAGATTTTAATCATCCGCTTTTTGTTCACCATAATCTTTGCCATCAAGGCATATCGCACTGCATCAATTCCATGGTTGAACTTGTCAATAGGCTCATTCGTAGCCTTTCCGGCCTGATCCTCTTTCCATTTGTAATTCTTAAACTCCCTGATCAGGTTCCCAGAACGCTTAGTGATGTGAATTTTATACCGCTGCATAATATCCAGCCCAGCCAGAATGCTGTCCTTTCCTTTATAGGTAGCTATCACATTAAACCCTTCCTTTTTGATCTCAAAAATGCACTTCGGCTGGTTGTCCGCGATAACCTCATCAACCCACCTCAGCCCCAACTCACCCATCCATTTGGCAATGTCCTGGTTCGTTAATCCCCTGTTGTATATCAGCTCGTCAAGCCAGATTTCCCCGCCAGAGAGACCCGCTTTGATTAAAGCAGTAGGATCGTTCGTAAAACCAAAATCAAGGCCATAGGTCACCCATTTGCATTCCGCCGGAAACTCATCAACCTGGTCCCAATTTGTAAAGACCATTCCTCTTATTTGTCCTGGCAGCCCAAGACCATATACCCGCCAGTAATTCTCATCCACATCCTTCAACAGTTCTATTTCCTTCACCACCTCAACAGGCAGGAATTCAATATTATCTAAGTAGGTGGATTGTATAAACGTGCAGTCCTTCCTGGGGATCACCAGGTCATAGATCCAATGCTCATCCATAGAAGGATTGTAATCAATGAAAACCTGCTTCTCTGTTCTTATACTCAGCTGTATCCAGTCTTCCAGGTTAAGTTCATTTGCTTCGTTGATAAAAAGGTAGGTTCTTTTTGCTCCACGTTTCTTTTGTGGCTGGTCCAGGCTGACGAATTCAAACAGGTTTCCGTTCAGCATATAAGTGCTTTCCGTTTTATTGTGGTACCGCTCATCATAAAGATCTTCATTCTTCAGTATCTCAAAAAAGTCCCGCATGGCAGAAGCTTTCAAGGAGGGCATTGTCTTCCGCACGATCGTAAAAACCGCATCCGTTTCCTCGAACGCCTTCACCAGTATAAAAAGCTGAAGGATCGAGTAAGTCTTGCCCGACCTGCTCGATCCCTGATTGACCACTACTTTTGTCGTGGCCTGATAATTTTTCTGAAATACGACCGATACCCTACACTTCTTTTCCATCGGCGCCTACCACTTCAAAGGTGATCTTTGTAATAGCTTTATCTGCTGAGCCCATTTCCAGGTTAACCCGCTGCAACTTCGGTCGCATGTATTCCTGCAGATCGGCCCAGAGCTTAATCCGTTCAGGAGCTTTCAGCTTTTCAATATCTTCCTCCAGGCGATCATCCAGTAATTCCAGAACCCATTCAATCCGCGCCTTAATTTCGCGCGTGATCTTGTTTTTGGCACCTTTTGGTCTTCCTCCTTCACCAGGCTTAAATAACTGTGGTTTTAGGGTCTTCGCTTCCATCACTTTTCCTATTTCTTCTTATTTTAGGACTGCCATCAACAGATTTCAAATTATTTCCTGTAAACCAACTTCTCTATCTTGCTCACTGACAATCCATAGCTAACACTAAGCTCATATTTTATGTCTTTATATTTTCTTCCGGTTTTTGCCATCTGAAAATAGCGCTGCTTCACGAGCCACTTCCTTGCCTGCTCTTGTGTTAACAAACCTTCATCAATCAACATTCTTGGATCTATTCCCGCCAGATCCTTTACTTCATTTAAGATTAATTCAGTTGATGTGTCCATCATATAATATGTTATTTGTTTGACAAATTTACATAATAAATAGCTATAATATTCTGATCTTCAATAAAATTGTAAATTTTTAGGAGATCAAGAATTAAGATTTAGTTAAAATAAAATTGGATGTAATTGCGTTATTATAAGTAATTTTATATAGCGAAAGGTTTGGATATAGATATCACCTTTTCATCTGCAAAAAAGATCCAAAATAAGGGGGAGATACAGGCCAAAGTAGTATGTAGCCTTGTATGTAAACACAAAAAAACGCTTGCAAGTTACTAACCTACAAGCGTTTGTGTGAAGTAAAAGTGACCCTGCCAGGATTCAAACCTGGAACCTTCTGATCCGTAGTCAGATACTCTATTCAGTTGAGCTACAGGGCCAATTAGAGCGCAAAAATACAACATTTTCCTCGCCCCGCAATTTTTTCTTTCCTTTTCGCTTAGCTTTGCTGCGCATTAACGCATTTGCCCCAAAATTAAACACATGATGAACGACACCTGGACGAAAGAGCTCCCCTTTGCCATAACAGTTTGCGATAAGGATGGAAAGGTTATTAAAATGAATGACAGGTCAATCAAGACTTTTGAAAAATCCGGCGGGGCAAAACTCATCGGTCAAAGTCTGTTTGGCTGTCATCCCGGCGAATCTGCCAATAAACTGGCTGCACTGCTCCTTGCGGGTGAATCCAACTGTTATACCATCGAGAAAGCCGGTATTCATAAGATGATTTACCAGTCGCCCTGGTTCGAAAACGGAGTCTATATGGGATTTGTAGAACTTTCCTTTGTCATCCCGGCTCAGGTCCCGCATTTTATTCGTTCCTGATTTGCTACTCGTTTTCCGGATACACTGAACGCCCTGATTTTTTTAATGCCAGGTACGCCTTATCTTTTAGTCTGCGCTCTTTCGATGCCCGGGTAGGCCTTGAAGCCTTCCTGGCAACAGGCACATCAAATGCCTTCAGGATAAGCAGTTTGAACCTGGCAATGGCGGCTTTCTTATTCGCAAGCTGTGTGCGCTCTTTCTGAGAAGTGATTTGCAAAATACCCAGCAGGGATACCCTTCCGCCAAGCCTGCTGATTAACATCTCCTTTTGATCTGGAGTAAGTAATTCCGACTGCAGAATATTAAACCGCAGTGACACTTTTGTCGCTACTTTGTTCACATTCTGCCCTCCTTTCCCGCTGCTGCAGGAAGCAATGAAAACACACTCGTGCAACAAATGATCAGGGTCCGGTAAAGAATAAATGTCCATTTTAAAATCTCTTCTTAAATGAATTTTTCCTGCCACAAAGGATCAAAGACACTAAGGTTCACCAAGGTAATTCGCTTTGTCACAAATCATAGTGTTTCTTTGTGTCTGCGTGTCTTTGTGGCAATTGTTTTTTCTTTCTTTTTCGGAGCGAACTCATTTTTTAGTTTCGCCAAAAAAAATACGACCCGGCAATTATCTGAAATTGAAATCCTTTTTCATCTGAAAAAAATCGGATGAAGAATGGTTATGGCAGGTTTTTAACGAGGTATTAATGGCTAATATATGCTAATCTTCATTACCTGAAGCAGAAATTACCAGGACCTACGCCTACGCCAAAAGAACTGATAGGCGTGCCATCACTTGCCTTAAACCGGTATGTCAGACCAGCCTGCTGGAAGTCGAGCGCATCTGTAGCATAAATAACATTCTCAGCAGGATCACAACCAAGGTTATAGAAATTGCCTTTTTCAACCAGCACAGCGTAGTCGAATATATGTGAGGTAATGTTCATCTGGTAAATCCCCCCCGAATAAAGGAAATACAGCATTGTTTTTTCCTTATTTACCGTCAGGTGCTCGGGATGCAGAGCTGTCCCGGGGAAAGCGATGTCCTTGTCCACTGCATAGGTGGCATGATTAATGCGCACCAGGTGACCTCTAGTGTCGCCGGCCTGAGGAAAGTCATTAAAGCCTTTTCCCGAACACATCACCCAGACATTTCCTTCTCCGTCAGTGACAACACCTGTTGGCCGTTTGCCAACCTTTACCGTGTGTATCACCTTGTCGGTGTGGGAGTCGATCACTGTCACCGTACTGTCAATACCCCATCCTCCGCCGTTGACCACATAAACATCTTTGTCTGACATGACCATTTGCTCCGGACCTGTTCCGGTGGGAATAGTTTCAACGATCTGACGGGTGGCAGTGTTTATTATGGCGACATTATTCGCCCAGTCGCTGACATAGGCTTTGTCGCCGCCAATACCCAAAAAATAACGGGGAGAAGTAAACCCGGTTATTGTTCCTTTGGATTTAAAGGTTCCTGCACTCACCACTTCAAGTTTTCCGCCGTTGTTTACAACAATATAAGCCAGTGTATCAAAAATAGCCATCGACTGCACTACGTTTCCAAGTGACACACCATTCACTTGCCTGAAAATATCCTTCTGAACTGCTCCTGTGGTTCTGTCATAAAAACTTACTGCACCTGCACCCGTAGGATACTGCCCTTCACTGGTTATAAATACGCCACTATCATAGGCATGCGCAACCACCGGCTGATCGCCGGAATTATCTTTTTTGCATCCCTGAGATGCGATCAGGCTTAAGCCAATGAATAGTAATAGTAAATGGGTTTTCATTTTAAACATGGTTCAGGTTGATTAGATTGATAAATGAATGGTGATAAGAAAATTCCGACCGGGAACGGCATAATTCTGAATGGCCTGGTAATTGGTATTAAAAAGATTCCTGATCACGCCCTGGATAAGAAATTTTGCTTTATTGACCGAGATCCGGCTTCCGGCGGACAGATTGGACAGGCTATAACCATCCAGGTATTCAGAGTTATCTTTGAGTGTATATCTTTTACCTGTCAACGACTGTTCCCATTCCACAAAGAATGGACCGCGGCTCAGACGCAAACCAGCCACGGCATTGTGAAGCGGGATGTAAGTCAACTGGTTACCTTTTACAGCAGGCATTCCGGGTTCATTTTTTGCAAATGACGAGGGTGTATAACTGTATGCGCCATGGAAAGCACCTGAAATCCTCCCGGAAACAAATGTGGCGTGGCTGTTCATTTCGATGCCACGACTATAGATTTGCTGTATATTTTCAGGCGACCAGATCGTGACGGTTCCAGGCGTCCAGAGAATAAGGTCGTTGATGACCGAAGCATAAGCTGTAAGGCCAAAGTCAGCCTGCCAACTCCTGCTCTGATCCAGGGTGAACCAGGTTACACCGGCCTCCCCGTTCCAGCTGCTTTCAGGTTTGAGGTCCGGGTTTCCTCCGGGCTGCCAGAAGCGGTCGTTGAGTGTGGGCACCCTGAAATTACGCGACAGGTTTAGCTTAGCTTTAAGATGATTGCTTATTGCGCCTTCTGCTCCCAGTGAAGGACAAAGCGAAACCCGGTAGCCCTCGATCCATTCCTTGCGCAAATTTGCCGTCATGATCCAGTTTGCCATGGGCAGCATTTGCTGAAGCGATGCGAGGATGCTGCCTTTCAGCTGCCTGCGGTCTCCCTGATAAGCCGCAATGGTGGCCATATCTGCGGCAGCATTAACCGCCAGCCCCAGCCGTGTTTTCGCACTTACATACCAATTGTATTCAGTTTCCAGCAGGGCAGTGCGTGTAAGGTAATGTGCATCAACGGAAGACTGCGGATTTGTGTAGTGCATTTTATCGACCAGCCAGGCCGATCGTACAACAAAGAGCTTATTACCCTTTATGACGGCCCATTTGAGATAGGTGCGATAGGAATCGTCCTGCTGATGCTGTTTGCTCTCCGAAGCATTCATCGCTGCAGGAAGATCGCGGTCGCTGTGCTGGTTCCAGAAGCCTGCGCTCAATAGCGAATTTGTTCCTGTGCGGTAATCAAATTGCTGCATCACCGAACGGTTGCTGAACGAAGCATTTTCCTGCCGCACACGTTCATGCTGATGATCGGTATAAGGGAAATTATTATCATTACTTTTTAGCGAAATCCCGCCTGCATAGGCAAATTTAGCACCTCCGTAGCTGACTTTTGCATTGCCCGGAAATTCATGAAAACTTCCTGCTCCTGCAGTCAGCTTTATGTGCAAAGGTTCCGAAAAATGAGCATGATTCTCCAGGTGCAGTCCTCCTCCAATATTTCCACTTCCAAACAATGCACTCGATCCGCCATATTGCAGTTCCACCGATTCGAAAAAAAACATGGGAACAAGCGACAGATCTGTCATGCCTAAGTTTGGCTGGTTGATATTTACACCGTTCCAGTAAACTCCTGCATGAGTAGCCAGGGTACCTCTGATGGAAATGGTTGCAAGTCCTCCAGGTCCGTATGATTTGATATAGACTGGTGTTTGTGTTGAAAGCAACGTCGCCGCATCATCCGATCCATATCTTTCGAGCGTGATGCTGTCGATGGTTATGATACTTGAACCTTTGCTATAGGAATGCAGCCGGTCGGCAGGAATGGTTACACTCTTCAGCTGGTATACAGTATCGGTGGTTTGGGCATAAGTCTTTTCACAAGCAAACTGTAACACACTTACCAGGACTGTAAGGTGCGAAACCAGAAGGATTCTTGTTGAGATAAAGCTAATCAGCCGATTCACAATCAGTTATTTACTGAAGTTAAAAAATCAAATAATCCAATGCCTGCGGAACTAAAAATGAGGAATAAAACAAACCAGGTTTTACTCTTCGCCTTTTACCCGAAAGCGTTGAATAGTCATGCAAAGGCAGGTCTTCTGACTCGTTCCCCTTTCCGAAGGCCTTCCCATTCCCAAGGCAGGGAACAGTGGCGAAGATGATCGGAAAAGTTTAAGAACATACAGCAGCGGGACTGTCCAGGATTTACACCTGATTCCCTTTTGAGGCTTAGCCGGGGAAACCGGCCAGCGCACCATTGCCGCGCAAAGATAAAGGAATTTTGTATGTTTAGCGAAATAGCCTTCACAATTTCGGAAATAGCTTAAATTTGTGGACATTGTGTTGCG
>JBBRRV010000125.1:0-9518 GCA_038246075.1 Bacteroidales bacterium | reverse complement strand
GCACTCTAGGCACTCCCAACTCTAGGCACTTATTACTCAAGCCTATTACCACAAAACATCGAACCTATGACCAACATCCGATTCACAGCACTCGAAATGGCGATTTCCAGGCCAAGGCGTAACCTCGATTTTATAACCGGGAAGGTTTCTGATTATTTCGGATCGCTCACCTTTAGCCGGGCTGCGATGCAGCAATTCCTCACTAAGGAAACTTACCGGAAGGTCATTGCTGCCATCGAAAAAGGAGAAAAGATCGACCGGCATGTGGCCGACCAGGTTGCTTCTTCGCTCAAAACCTGGGCTATCGAAAAAGGCGCCACACATTATACGCATTGGTTTCACCCTCTTACAGGCGCGACAGCTGAAAAGCACGATGCCTTCATTGTTCCGACTGAGGATGGCAAAGCGATCGAAAACTTCCAGGGGAGCGAATTGATCCAGCAGGAACCAGATGCATCGAGTTTCCCGAGCGGCGGCATACGCAATACTTTCGAGGCCAGGGGCTATACGGCCTGGGATCCATCCTCGGCAGCCTTTATCATGGAACAAACGCTTTGCATACCTACGATTTTCGTATCCTATACCGGCGAGGCACTGGATTATAAAACGCCGATGCTCAGGGCGCTGCATGCTCTCGATAACGAAGCCACAGCTGTCTGCAAATACTTTGACGGGAATGTAACGAAGGTTATCGCTACACTTGGCTGGGAACAGGAATATTTCCTTGTCGACACAGCGCTTTTTCATGCACGTCCCGACCTCGCCTTATCAGGCAGAACGCTCTTTGGTCATGCCTCTGCCAAAGACCAGCAACTGTCGGATCATTATTTCGGCATCATCCCCGAAAGGGTAATGGATTTTATGCGTGAATATGAATATGAAGCGCACAGACTGGGGATACCCGTTAAAACCCGTCACAATGAGGTTGCGCCAAGCCAGTTTGAGTGTGCACCGGTATTTGAAGAGGCAAACCTCTCGGTCGACCACAATCAGTTATTGATGCATCTCCTGGAAAAGGTAGCCAAAAGGCATAGCATGACTGTATTGCTCCATGAGAAGCCTTATCATGGCATAAACGGATCGGGCAAACACAACAACTGGTCCATGAGCGCCAATACAGGGGAGAACCTGCTTTCCCCCGGAAAAACAGCCAAGTCGAACCTCCGCTTCCTGACCTTTTTAGTAAACATCATAAAAGGCGTGAGTGTGCATTCAGATCTGCTACATGCCTATATTTCTTCGGCAGAGAACGACCTGCGCCTGGGAGTTAACGAGGCGCCGCCGGCCATCATTTCGGTTTTCATCGGATCACAGCTGTCACAGGTGCTGGATACCATTGAAAAACAGACCAAGAACAGCCTTCATGAAGCCGAAGGCAATCATGAGATGAACCTGAACATTCCTAAAATCCCTGAGATACTACTTGACAATACCGACCGCAACCGGACATCACCATTTGCCTTTACGGGAGATAAATTTGAATTCAGAGCAGTAGGCTCCTCAGCGAACTGCGCCAAGCCTATGCTGGCACTCAACCTGATTGTGGCCGACCAGCTCAGAAAATTCCGAAACGAAGTGGATGCGCTGATTGCCAAAGACATGACCAGGGAAGATGCCATTTATCGCGTCATCCGCAGATATATCAAGGAATCGAAAGCCATTCGTTTTGAAGGGAACAGTTATGGTCCTGAATGGATTGAAGAGGCTTTAAAACGCGGATTATCCAATATCACTTCCACACCGGAAGCCCTGGATATTATGGTTAATCCTTCGGGCATAAAGCTTTTTGCAGATCATAATGTACTGACCGAGCGTGAAATAATGGCCCGCTACGAGATAAATCTTGAAAACTACATCAAGAAAATCCAGATCGAATCGCGCATCATCGGAGATCTTGCCACAAACCATATTGTTCCCATTGCTATCCGATACCAAAACACACTGATAGAAAATGTGCGCGGACTTAAGGAAGTTATTGACACCAAAACGTTCGTGAAATTATCGAACAATCAGCTTCAAAGCATTAAGGAGATTTCTGAACATATTTCAGTTATACGTACACTGGTCTTCGAGATGACAGAGGCCCGCAAAACAGGGAATGCCATGGAAGATCCGAGGAAGAAAGCTGGCATTTATCAACACGTGGTCCTTTCGTTTTTCGATAAGATCCGCTATCATGTGGATAAGCTTGAACTGCTGGTTGACGATGAACTCTGGCCTTTACCCAAGTACCGCGAGCTGTTGTTTATCAGATAAATACTTGTGATAAAATCATTTAAAATCATAACCTAAAGTTTTACTTTAGGATTAAACGACTGGCGTATACATTTTTTAAAAAAAAATAAATATCGATTAATGATCAACGATTTATGATTTTAGAAGTAACGGGAAATCGAAAATTGAAAACCGTTGATCATTGTCCTTATATCTGGCATGAAGACTCCGGTTTCCAGATTAATTAAACGATCCCTGCATATAGGCCTTGGTCATTTCCTCCACAGGATTATCGAACACCTGGGCAGCTGTGCCTTGCTCAATAATTTCTCCCAGGTACATAAAGATGACATTATCGGCTATGCGCCTTGCCTGGCGCAGGCTATGTGTTACCATAACAATCGTATACTGGTTTTTTAGCTCGGTAAATTTCTTTTCGATCGCTTCGCTTGAAATGGGGTCGAGGGCCGATGTTGGTTCGTCGGCCAGGATAATTTCAGGATCCACTGCCAGTCCGCGTGCCAGGCAAAGCCGCTGCTGCTGTCCGATTGATAAGGCAGAAGCAGGATCGCGGAGGCGGTCCTTTACCTCTTCCCAGAGGTTGGCCTGCTGCAGATAATGCTCCACGCGCTTGTTCAGAAATTTCTTGTTCTTGCGACCACTGATGCGCAATCCGTATGCCACATTGTTAAATATATTCATGGGAAGCGGATAGGGCCGTTGCGACAACAGACCCATTTTCTTGCGGATCATCGTAATATCAGTACCTGTATGCAGAATATCTTCATCACCAATCATGATAGATCCCTGCACCTTGAGTTCAGGATAAAGATCAGTAAGCCGGTTCATACTCTTGAGCAGCGTTGTTTTGCCACAACCTGATGGGCCAAGTATGATGGTAATCTTTTTCTCTTCTATATCGGTATTGATATTTTTGAGGATATGTTGCTTACCGATATATAGATTTAAATCGCGGATACGAATCTTTGTATTGTTGTCCATGCGTACTATTTAATTTTGTGTTTCTGATACTTGCGTGAAAAAACACGCGACAATATACTGATAATCAAAATAATTACGGTCAGCACCACGGCCGATGCAAAAGCACGTTGTTTAACTTCTTCAATGGGCGAACTGAGCTGGAAAAATATCGCCAGCGGCAGGGTGGCAGTTGGCTGACTAAGGGAAGTAGGAATATGATCGGTATAGCCTGTTGTAAAGAGCACCGAAGCTGCATCACCAATAGCCCGTCCAAAAGAAAGAAGCACTGCAGTCGTTATGCCGGTTATGCATTGTTTAAAAAACACCCTGTAGGCTGTTTCTGATTTTGTAGAACCCAGCGAAAAAGTAGATTCCATCAGCCCCCGTGGAACGGTTTTGAGCACTTCGTCCATGCCGCGCACCATGATCGGAATTACAAACAGTGTAACGGTAATGATCCCTGCCAAAAGTGAAGTTTTAATCCCGAAGAAGAGCATCACGGCAAAGCCAAATGCACCATAAACGATAGAAGGGACCCCCCAGAGTAGATCGAGGAAAAACCGGACCGTATTTACCAGCTTCTTCCGCTTCACCAGGTGAATATTCATATACAAGGCCACCGGAAGTCCAATGATGAAAGCAAGGAATGTAGCACCAAGCGAAAGATAAAGGGAACCGATTATCGCATTCAGAATTCCGCCTTCCTTGCCAAAGTAAAAGCCGCCTTTTGGCGTCTGGCTGATCATTTGCCACGACAGGGAGGGAAGTCCTTTATACAATATACTAAAGACAATGAGTAACAGTGCCAGCACAATGATGCTGGTGGACAGGAACATCAAGACCCTGAAAAACTGCTCCTCGTATTTTTTTATCTTCAGCATGGTATTTAATTAGTCCCGGCGTTCGATGCGTGTAATGGCAATGCGTGAACCAAGGTTGAAAAGTAAAACAATGACAAAAAGCACCAATGCTGCGAGCATCAATGCAGAATCATACATGGGTATTGAAAGCATTTCACCGTAATTATTGGCAATAAGGGCCGGCAGCGGATAACCTGGCTGAAATGCCCCTTTGGGAATATGCGAAACATTGCCCACAACCATCAGTACAGCAATGGTCTCGCCAAAAGCGCGCGAAAGCCCAAGGCCCATCGCCGATATTATACCCGGAAAGGCCTTTTTCAGCAGGACAAGTTTGATGGTCTGCCAGCGGGTAGCACCAAGGGAGAGCGAAGCTTCCGTGAGTTCCTCGGGAATGGTATGAAAAACTTCAATGAGAATATTGAGGATAAAGGGGATTATCATTACGGCAAGCACAATAGCCCCGGTGAGGATGCTATAACCCGAGGTTTGTTTACCGAAAAACGGACCTACATAATCAGAAATGAAAGGAACGATAACCAGGATTCCCCATACCCCGAAAATGACCGACGGGATCCCGGCAAGGATATCAATGACAGGATGCATCAGCTTAAGTACCCAGCGTTTAGCATATTGTGTCAGGTGAATTGCTGTGAGCAGGCAAATAGGACCCGAAATCAGCAATGCAAGTATGGTTACCCATAAAGAACTGATAATAAAAGGATAAAAACCAAATTTTCCGGAGAGTGGCCGCCAGTCTTTTGAAAACAGCAGGTTAATGATGGAATGCTCTTCCAGGATTGGTACTGATTTAAAATAAAGTCCGATACCCAGGATGAAGGGCATAAGAATAACAAGCAGGAGGCAGATCAGCATCCAGGTGTTATGCATCTTGTTCCTGAGATGCCTCTTAACGGTAAAAAAACGAAGTGGCACTGTTATTTAAGTTTTGATATCTCAAGCTGAAGTTTATCGGGCGAAAGCGCCACGTATCCGGCTTCATTTACATATTTCTGCCCTTCGTCCAAAATCCATTTCAGGAATTCCGCTGCGGCAGGATTCGTTGGTTTCCCTTTTGATATAAAATAAAGTTCCCGGGAAGGAGGTGAAGGATAATCACCTTTGCGGATGGCACTCATCATATCATCCAGGGAATTGTAAAAATCCTCTCCCATGTCAATTTTACCGTTTCCGTTCAAATCCAGCGGAATAATCTCTATACCAGGATATACCTTGCGACTGGAGATATCGTATGCATAAATTATATTGTTGAATCCAATGCCAAATTTATCATTCTTCACGGCATCCGCTATTCCAGGATCGCCAAATACACCAATACCGTTAAGGCTTTCCTGGTTTTTACCAAGATATTTCCCCCACATTTCAGCTGCACCGCATGCATCCGATCGTATATAAACATTGATTTTGTTGGCAGCGGCACCCTGAATAAGCTGGTTCC
Organism: Bacteroidales bacterium; assembly: GCA_038246075.1. Taxonomy (GTDB): domain Bacteria; phylum Bacteroidota; class Bacteroidia; order Bacteroidales; family DASVHX01; genus DASVHX01. Next base: position 4,004 of record JBBRRV010000125.1, on the reverse strand, counting down.
AGGTGCGTGTAGTCTGTGTTAAAAACAAGGATACAAATTCGTCACGCGTGAGGCCACGCGATTTAATGGCAGCGAAATTCGGATTTTTTGCATTCAAGGTCGGCACCACGGCATCCTTAGCCACGGCAATAAACCAGGCACCTTTGGCAATCTCTTCAGGACTTACATTCCGGGAAAACATTCCCAGGTCAATCATCTGCGAAAGTGCATCGGTCATCCCTTTTCCGGCACCACCGGCCGAAACATCTACGCGAACTTTAGGATGCAGTTTTTGAAATTCCTCGGCCCATCTAACCGTCAAAGGGTACAATGCAAAAGCGCCTGAAATGGAAACAGTGCCCTGTAATTCCCCCCCGGCAGTATTTTGTTTTTTTGCCTGATTCCCGCAACCGCTTGTAAAAGCAGCCGAAATCAGTGCCAATAATACTATAATGAAACCCTTCTTCATACGAATGCTATTTTGTTGCAAATTTAGCAAGATGCAGGTGGAAGCATACTATATTTTCAAAAATATGCGATATTTCATCAGATACCCTGATTAAGATGGCATGTATATGCAAGTTGTAAAACCATAAGCACGATAATCGTATCTTTGAGAACCGATAGCAATGATTCATATGATGACGAAAAAAATAACACCTAGCCGTTGGCTGATATTTGCAGGATTAATGCTGGCCCTGTCACCCATCACCGCCACTTCACAAGTAAATTTAATCCATTGGGGCGATAATAAAGCTGTTTCGAAAAAAAAAGGAATTATATATTCCCTGCCGCGCACCGTAATAAATGTATCGCTTGTAGTGAATAAGATTCAAAAGACACGAGGGCCCTATGCTGAATTTGCGGAGAAGTACCTGGGAATCTCAGAGATTATCACAAACAACAGCACTGAATATCAACTCAAGAAGATAAGCCTTTCAACCACGTCAGAGCCCGATCCCGAACAATTCTATTTTGTAGAACTTAAACATAAATCGTCCGGGAAAAAAAAATCTATTGAGTTGCATCTTTCGGAAGCAGGATTGCTGCAAGATGCCCCTGGCGTTTTAAAAAGCAGGAGCCATAACATGGTGGAAAACGACATGCATCCCACTACACAAAATGCCTTTACTGACATTCTTAATCCTTCCTATTACGAACACATGGATACGGTTATTCGCAGCGTGAAGGCGGATACAACAACCAGAGAACTGAAAGTATTCCGGAAAATAACCAGTGAGAAGGATCCTGAACAAAAAGCAAAAGAAGCAGCCGATCTAATCATCGAACTGGATGAATACAAATTAAATCTCCTTTCGGGCGATCAGGAAGTGGGATTTGGAACTAACCTGTTATATATGTGCAATCAGCTGGAAGCCATGAAAGTTGAATACCTGGCTCTCTTTAAAGGAATCACATCCATTACACCGACAACATACCATTATAGTTTCATTCCTAACTCCGGAGAGACATCACAGGATATTACCTTGTGTGGCTTTTCAAAGCAGAATGGCATAACCGAAATTTCAGGCCCGGGAAATTCTGCTATAACCCTTCATCTGGAATCACAAGGCATAACGAAATCAATATCCGGCTATATAAAATCAAACAAACCCCGTCGTGACAATCTGCGAGGCTTCAGTTATCGTATGCCTGACTACGCCAAAGTAACTGTAACGGAAGGAGGACAAACCAGGATGGAAACTGTCTTAGGCATAAACCAGCTTGGTTTTATATTTTCTGTTCCGGCAGGAAATTTGTCATCGATTCAATTGTATCCTGCAACTGGGTGCATAAAGCAGGTCATATTCGAGTAAGAGAATGCATCATCACTAAAAAACATACTAACCATACTATTCTTGCGTTTTACGCAAAAATGCAGTTTATGAACATAATACCCCATTTCCGACAGGCATTACTATTGATGATTTTTCCGAGCCGGGAATGGCTTGTCATCAGGAACGCACCTTATACTTTAAAGATGCTGCTCTATAATTACGCATTGCCGATTGTCATTTTCAGCGCTATCGGGAAAACTATCGGAAGTTTATTCTCGGTTCAGAGTTACTGGAGTTCGCCGGACAATTTGGGGTTTATGCTGCTTTTCCCGGTATTCAACTTCCTGGCATGGATTACAATTTCCTATCTTATCATTTTTTTCAGCGTGATCATCCTGAATGGGCTGGTTCCTGGCTTTGGCGCTGAACGCAGTCTGCTTGACACATACAAACTTGTGATTTTTGCCTATACACCACTGCTTATCGTTACTTTCTTTGTCTACCTTCATCCCATCCTGCGCCTGCTGATCCCGATAGGATTGCCTCTTTTCGGGATCTACTCACTCTACTTACTTTGGTATGGTGTAAAGGATTTATTCCAGATGCCTTTCGAAAGGAGAATTGGTTTTATAGCGCTATTGATGCTACTCGAACTGTTCCTCTTTTTTATCCTTGGAAGAGGACTGGTATATATGACCGGCCTGTTTTTCCCAGGGATGTCCTCCTATATCCTTTGATTATCTAAGCGCCTGGTGTATCCGGAGCAATTGTTCCAATAAGCCTTCCAGCTGATCAAGTTTTAACATATTTGCACCATCGGATAAAGCAGATGCCGGATCGGGATGTGTTTCCAGGAAGATTCCGTCGACACCTACTGCAATTCCTGCCTTTGCGATTGTTGCAATCAGGTCGGGGCGCCCACCGGTTACCCCCGATGCCTGGTTAGGTTGCTGCAAAGCGTGGGTTACATCCAACACAACCGGCACACCGATCTTTTGCATTTCAGGAATACTGCGATAATCCACCACAAGGTCGTTGTATCCAAACATCGAACCCCGCTCGGTGAGCATAACATTGTTGTTCCCTGTTTCCATAACCTTCTGTACCGCAAACTGCATGGAATAAGCGGATAGAAACTGGCCTTTCTTGATGTTGATGATCTTCCCTGTTTCACCTGCCGCTACCAGCAAATCAGTCTGGCGGCAAAGAAAGGCCGGTATCTGAAGGATATCTGCAAACGGAGCGGCCATTTGGGCATCGCGCTCTGAATGGATATCTGTAACAACGGGTATCCCCATTTCACTACGCACTTTGCCTAGCAGGTTAAGCGCCTGCTGGTCTCCAATACCTGTAAATGATGACGATTTTGAACGGTTGGCTTTACGGTATGAAGCTTTGAATATAAAGGGGATCTGCAGTCTGTCGCAAATTTCACTGATAATCCCTGCAATTTCGAAAGGCATGGTTTCATTTTCCACCACACAGGGGCCGGCCAGCAAAAAGAAATTTCCGCTATTCATATGCTTAATGCCAGGTATTTGCTCAATCATGGTTGTCTGAATTAATAATCATTAATAAAGTCAGAATATAACGATCAAATAAACAGCTCATTATATCTTCCGGAAAAATTCCAGGTACCAAGTCCCAAGTCCCAAATTCCAAGTCCCACATTTCAAGTCCCAAAATTCAAGTCCAAAATTCCAAGTCCCAAATTTCAAGTCCCAAATTTCAAGTCCCAAATTTCAAGTCCCAAATTTCAAGTCCCAAATTCCAAGTCCCAAATTCCAAGTCCCAAATTCCAAGTCCCAAATTCCAAGTCCCAAATTTCAAGTCCCAAATTCCAAGTCCCAAGTCCCAGGTACCAATAAATTTTGATGCAAGGGCTAAATATTTCGATGTGTTTCTATGTATTTCTATGTATTTCAATGTATATCAATCTCATCAATCTCATCAAACTCATCAATCTCATCAATCTCATCAATCTCATCAATCTCATCAATCTCATCAATCTCATCAATCTGTTTCAACCTACTTCAACCTACTTCAACCTACGACAACCTACTTCAACCTACTTAAACCTACTTCAATTTACTTCAATGTATTTCAATGTATATCAATCTCATCAATCTACTTCAATTTACTTCAATTTACTTCTATTTACTTCAATGTATTTCTATGTATTTCAATGTATTTCAATGTATTTCAATGTATATCAATCTAATCAATCTCATCAATCTCATCAATCTC
>JBBRRV010000124.1:0-9566 GCA_038246075.1 Bacteroidales bacterium | reverse complement strand
TGTGCAGTCATGTATCAAATCGTTGACCAGTAAAATATCAAAGGCGCTGCTGGATTCAGACGAACTGCTTTTTTCGGGGAACACATGGGGAACACCTTCATATGACCTCTACCAGAAATTGCGTTCAGAATCAGAATATGCAGCCTGGGTGTATGTCTATGGTTTCAGGGCAAACCATTTTACCGTAAGTATCAATGCCCTTAAAAAATATGATACGATTGAAAAGGTAAATCAATTGCTGAAAGATAACGCTTTCCTGCTTAACGATGCCGGAGGCGAGATAAAAGGAACACCGGCAGAATTACTGGAACAGTCAAGTACGCGTGCAGGCATCCTTCCGGTTACCTTCCAGGAAGGAATTTTTGAAATTCCATCCTGTTATTACGAGTTTGCACGCCGTTATCCCGATAGCGAAGGGAAACTTTATTCCGGTTTTATCGCCAAATCTGCGGATAAGATATTTGAGAGCACCGATTTTTATAAGAAATAACGTTTGAAGTCGTTTGAAGTCGTTTGATAACGCTTGTTCATGCGTTCATTTTTATCTCAGGGAAGAGGTGAGACTTTGATCTTTATAAAGATGCCATTCAACCCAATTTTCAGCCATCTTTTTTGTTTAAGGTAAAATAGCCTATTTTTGGAGCTTCAAGCCATTTATAATTGAATTTTGACCATGCGCAACACCCGCAATATAGCTTTGCTCATCACCGGACTCTGCGTAACCGTCCTATCCGGCAACAATGTGCTGGCTCAGCGTACCAATAATTTCAACGTCAGCATCAACGCCGGACCATCACTTGCCTTTGGCCAGTTGGGTTCACAGCAATACAATACAGGTGGATATGCGCTTTCAGGCAACAGCATCGCTGCAGAAGGCATCTGGTATTTCCATCCGTCACTAGGCATAGGTGTGGCAGCTTCTCAAACAAAGTTCCCTTTTGCTGATGGGGCGTATGCACATGATATGGTCAATAGTGACCCGGCCATGGAATCGCTTTACCTCAAATCAGACCCCTACCAGGTGCGGACTTTCACGGCAGGTTTATTTTACAGGCATCATATTTTCAGAAAATTCTCGGCTACCGGTAATCTGGCAGGCGGCGTGCTATGGGCACAAACACCAGATCATCTCTTTGTTGCCAATTATTTTATGGTACCTAACGTAGGCTTTAAAATTACGCCGTCCCAAAGCACAAAAGCCACGTATGAGGCAGGACTTGCCTTACAATACCAATTATTTGATCATGTTGGCCTCTCGTTAAAGGCTGATTATTTTTTAGCCAATTCAGCATTTCGTTTTTATACGTCAACGGATTCTTATATCAAGAATATAACCTTTTCGTACCTTAACACCATGATTGGTATCGATTTCCAGTTTTAATTTTCAAAAATTCAAACCCGCATATAAATGAAGAATCTCAAAAAGTATTACAAGGTTAATGCTGCACCCGAATATGTATTTAAAGCCCTCACCAATCCTCTCACCATTGAGTTGTGGACCGGTTCGCCGGCCATCATGGATGATCAGCCCGGAACCGAGTTCTCGCTCTGGGATGGCGACATTTGCGGAAAAAATCTTGAAGTTGAACCAGGGAAACTACTCAGGCAGGAGTGGTATTTCGGTGAGCAGGAAGAACCTTCCATCGTTACAATGAAATTGCATCCTGATGGCAATGGAACATCCGTAGAACTCCTGCATATCAATATTCCGGAAGATGATTTCGAAAGCATCCTCGAGGGTTGGGATAAATACTACTTTGCACCACTTAAGGAACTGGTGGAGGATTAAGTATTTTCAAATACCTGGTCATACTGTACCTTTTTTCGCTTAGATCTCATCCTTATCATGAAGCAATTGATCTGTTTCAGGAACCTGTCAAGACTTTTAGCCTTATATTACCGCCGGAATGCATATCCCGGCCAACACTATATTGATGCAGGATTGCAAACTTTCGTCATAAAACATCATTTATTTTGATACCCCAAAACAAATTCGACGAACTCAGGAAGAGCCTTGACGGGGACCTGTATACCGACCAGGCAACCCGATTGCTCTATGCCACTGATGCTTCGGCTTACCGTGAAATCCCCCTGGCAGTTGCCAGACCCCGGAATAAGGAAGATATCATCCGGCTCATTGCTTTTGCCCGAAAAATGAAAACATCGCTGATTCCGCGTACAGCCGGCACCTCGCTGGCCGGACAGGTCGTTGGTGGCGGGATCGTTGTCGATATTTCAAAATACCTGAACAAGGTTATCGAAATCAATACTGAAGAACATTGGGTTCGGGTTGAGCCCGGTGTTGTGCTCGACGAGCTGAACAAACTAACCGAGCCAATGGGCTTGTTCTTCGGACCGGAAACGTCCACATCCAACCGCTGCATGATCGGCGGAATGGTCGGTAATAATTCATGTGGATCACATTCGCTGATTTACGGCAGTACCCGGGATCACACCCTCGAAATCAAAGCACTTCTGAGCAGTGGAGATGAAGTCGTTTTCGGACCACTATCATCCCTTGCTTTTGACAATAAATGCCTGCAGAACGACCAGGAAGGAACAATATACCGCAATATTCATCAATTACTTGCTGACCCTCATAACCGGGAACAAATCCGCGCCGAATATCCCGACCCGGACCTGGAACGCCGTAATACCGGCTATGCCATCGACCTGCTGCTCGACACAGAACCTTTTAAGCCAGGTGCCCCTGAATTTAATTTTTGCAAGCTTTTAGCCGGATCAGAAGGCACGCTTGCTTTCATGACAGAGATCAGGTTAAACCTTGTTCCGCTTCCGCCCAGAGAGAAAGCACTGCTTTGTGTGCACTGTCACAGCCTGGAAGATGCTTTTTACGGCAACATCATTGTTCTGGGCCATAAACCTGTGGCGGTTGAATTAATGGATCATTTTATCCTGGAACAAACAAAGACCAATATAGAACAACGTAAAAACAGATTTTTCGTAACAGGAGAACCCGCTGCCATTCTGATCATTGAAATGGCTGAAGATTCAAAGGAGGCCATTGGTGAGAAAACTGCTGCTATTGAATGTGATCTGCGAAAGGCCGGTTATGGTTATCATTTCCCATTGGTTAAAGGCGCAGATATAGGGAAAGTGTGGAATTTACGTAAAGCAGGTCTTGGCATGCTCTCCAGCCTGCCGGGTGATGCAAAACCTGTCGCCGTCATAGAAGATACAGCGGTAAAACCCGGGTTGCTGCCCGAATACATGGCAGAGTTCAGGCTAATGCTCGATAACTATGGGTTAACATGTGTCTATTATGCCCATATCGCCACAGGCGAGCTTCACCTTCGCCCGGTGCTGAACCTGAAAGATCCCGGGGATGTTGAGCTTTTTCACACTATTGCATTTGAAACCGCCAGACTGGTAAAGAAATACCGAGGCTCGCTGAGTGGCGAACATGGAGATGGCAGGCTGCGCGGGGAATTCATTCCGCTGATGATAGGCCCCCATAATTATGGTTTACTTAAAACGATCAAACAAGCCTGGGACCCTGAACAAATCTTTAATCCGGGAAAGATTACCGACACACCACGCATGAATTCCAGCCTGCGTTATGAACCTGGAAAACCAGTGCGAGGGATCGATACGGTGTTCGATTTCGACGAAACAGGCGGCATATTACGCGCTGTTGAGCAATGTAATGGGTCGGGCGACTGCCGCAAGACCGCTCTTATTGGTGGCACCATGTGCCCGAGTTACATGGCAAGTAAGGATGAAAACACAACTACACGCGCGCGTGCCAATACATTGCGTGAATTCCTCACCAATTCTGATCAGAAAAACCCTTTTAACCACCGCGAAGTGTACGATTCACTGGATCTGTGCCTGTCGTGCAAAGGCTGCAAATCTGAATGCCCTTCCAATGTGGATATGTCCAAATATAAAGCTGAATTTCTGCATCATTGGTATCAATCCCATGGCATTCCCTTACGCACCCGGCTTATCGCAAATATCTCGAAGATTAGCAGACTGGGAATGCTCTTCCCTGTCATGTTCAACTATATCGCCACCAACCGCATCACCTCTTCCCTGCTAAAAAAAACGCTGGGCTTTGCCCCTGCCAGAAGCATTCCGGTGCTGTATAAATTCACCCTGCGAAGCTGGGCGAAAGCAAAGGATGATAAAGGAAAAAATTTCCCCAACGGTAAGGTATATCTGTTTGCAGATGAATTTACCGAATATAACGATGTGGAGATCGGTATGAAAGCCATTCAACTGCTGAACAGTTTAGGTTACCGGGTGGAAATCCCGCGCCATGCCGAAAGCGGCAGGGCTTATCTTTCGAAAGGTCTTTTGACCACAGCGCGGCAACTCGCCATCAACAATGTGAACCTGCTCAAGGACCTGGTATCTGAATCCTCACCGCTCATTGGCATCGAACCATCAGCCATTCTTTCTTTCCGTGATGAATATCCCAGCCTGGTGGGTGCTGAACTGAAAGAAAGGGCCAACTCACTCGCCGAGAACTGTTTCATGTTCGATGAGTTTATCATGCGCCAGGTGGCAGCAGGAAAAATAAGCAGTGCACAATTTACGCAGGATATCAGGACGATTAGCCTTCATGGACACTGTCACCAGAAAGCGTTGGCTTCCACCGGCCCTACTAAAGCAATGCTCTCCTTACCTGCAAATTACAGCGTTGATGAAATCAAATCGGGGTGTTGCGGCATGGCAGGGTCTTTCGGGTATGAAAAGGAACATTTCGCGCTTTCGCAAAAAGTAGGCGAACTTGTTCTGTTTCCTACAGTGAGAGCTGCTTCAGCCGACACCATCATCTCGGCACCTGGCACCAGCTGCCGGCACCAGATCAGGGATGGCACAGGCAGAACTGCACTGCATCCTGTGGAAGTATTGTTCGATGCGCTGAAACAATGAAAAGACAACCACTATTTAGCAAAGGCACACACAGGAACTAACCCGAAAATTTGAAATACATAGAAGTACATAGAAGTACATAGAAGTACATAGAAGTAAATAGAAGTAAATAGAAGTAAATAGAAGTAAATAGAAGTAAATAGAAGTAAATAGAAGTAGATTGATGGTATTGAGAGTGTTAACTTCTTTGAGCTCGCTGAGATCACTGCGCTCGGTTGATGGGATTGATATTTTGAAATACTTTGAAATATTTAGCTCTTGCATTAAAATTTATTGGACCCTGGAACCTGGAATCTAGAACCTGGAACCTGGAACCTGGAACCTGGAATTTATCTGGGAGATCTAATTAGCTGTTTAGCAGTTAAAAATGAACCCCAGATCTATGCGCAATGAAGATTTTACCAGATGATCTGCGTGAATTAAAAATAGGTGAATCCGAACTGCTTGTATTTTTTGGGCACATAGCCTAAAACTTCGAGCGGAAGCCCAAGTTTCCCGGAACCTGACACCGTAAAATCATACTGAAGGGGATGATCAACATACTTCGCCAAAGCGCTGCCAGCATGCGGGGTAGCTGCAAGCACAATATCATCGGCGGAGTTGCTGTTATGGTTGTCAGAATAGACAAGGACTTCAGATAAGGTATAAGTTCCTGCCGGAAGTTTTATGGTAGTGGTATACGGCATCTCACCAATATAAGACACATTGATGATATATTCCCTTTCATTGATCATCATCATGACATAATCAGCCTTCTGATCTGGGAAGGTTGAGGAGCTGTTAGAGGCCCATTTTAATCCGGATTGAGACGAAAGGGAAGAACTGATATTAAAGCTGACGTCGATCAGATGATTCTCAGGCTGATCTTTGCTGCAGCCATTGGTAATGAACATCAGGCATAACGCCAGCATCATTATATAAATGGATTTAATGCTCTTCATCTGATACTATTTCCAGCTTTTTTACAAACTCATCATTGAGTCAATTCTGTCAATATTTTAGGATCAGGAAGCGGACGAGTTTTTAGAAAGCCGGACGATAGATTTTGCATCCAACAAGAAGTATTCCAAGATTTTATAATTACGGACTGACTTACATTTCAGATCTTTAAGCCCGGCGTTTTCCATGAAAATTGTACCATTTTGGATTGTACATTCCCATTTGATTAACTTGCATTGGTTTTGTGCCGGCTCATTTTTCGCGAATTTCACCTGACTGCTTTACACTTTATATTTTCTTAAATAAATGTAATACAACAATATAGGGAATCCACAATAACCGTAAAATTTTTATCAACAAGATATGAACAGGTAATATTTGACCAGCAGTAACTAATGCACCATGCTCACCAATCCGTATCAATGCCGTTCAGTTATTCATGAGGGCCCATTCTCAACTGCATGTTGAATAAAGCAATTATAATTACTGCAATAAAAAGCAATTTATGAAAACTCAATTCTATCCTGAAAATGTCTTTAAATTTTGTCCGCGCTGTGGTCGGGCAGGATTTATTCCTGCCAGCTCCAAGGAATTGCATTGTACCATTTGCGGATTCAGGTATTTTGTGAATCCTGCTGCAGCCGTTGCCGCCCTGATAACCGATGCCGGTGGCCAATTGCTACTTACCCGGCGCAGGAATGCGCCTGCTGCAGGCATGCTCGACCTGCCAGGCGGATTTGTGGATAAGTTTGAAACAGCGGAAGATGCCATTGCACGCGAAATAATGGAAGAACTTAACCTGAGTGTTGAGGAAATCCGGTATTTTGGTTCGTTTCCGAATGAATACCTTTACGATGGAATTGTTTATTTTACGCTTGATATTGTATTCGAATGCGTGGTGCATAATTTCGACCTGCTCCATCCTGCTGACGATGTGTCCTCTTGCGAATTTGTGGCTCCCGATAAAATCAACCTGAATGAAATCGGATTGGATTCGGTAAAGAACATCATACTTGCATATTGGAACACAAAGCAATAGAAATTTACTGCCTTTAAATTTGCCGCTTATCAGGGAGTTCCCAAAATATCATCCTGTATCTAAGGCCTTTCAAAACTGCTTTGACACAGAGTAGTTTGTGCCTTCGCGGCATAAGAAATTTCAGGCCCGGGTTATCAATAAAAACAGCTATTTTTGGGTCGAAATAAAAACTACAAAAGGAAACTATGGCATGCCAATGATTTTCACCCAACTGAAAATGATCTTAAGGCTGTTCATATGTCCCTTAAACCTAAAAATCAATAAGAAATGAAGTTAAACTTAACATTAATTGCATTTTCGCTCATGTTCTCTGTATCCATGGCACAACAGAACCCCTTGCTGGAAAAAGAATGGAAGACTCCCCTGGGAGCGCCACCTTTCGGGTTAATCAAATCCGCACATTTTCTTCCTGCCATCCAGGAAGGGATCCGGCTACAGAACGCTGAAATCGGCGTCATCACCAACAATAAGCAGCCGGCAACTTTTGCCAATACGATTGAAGCCCTTGAAGCATCCGGAAGGATACTCAGCCGGGCGAATACGGTTTTAAGCAACCTGAGATCGGCCAATACTACTCCGGAATTACAGGCCATTGAAGCGCAGACTTCGCCGATGCTCTCCCTGCATTACGACAATATCTATATGACAGATAAGCTCTTTAAAAGGGTAAAGACCGTTTACGACAACCGCGCCAAACTAAAACTTAGTCAGGAAAAGGGTAAACTCCTGGAAGAGACTTACAAGCGCTTTGTGCGCAGTGGCGCCTTGCTAACGGAGGATAAAAAAGCCCGCCTTCGCGACGTGAATGCACGCGTGACTACCCTGGGTATTAATTTTGCCAATAACCTGCTGGAAGCAACCAATGGCTATTCCATGACTGTCGACAAGCAGGAAGACCTGAAAGGATTGCCCCAATCCCTGATCAGCTCAGCTGCAGCAGCTGCAAAAGAAAAAGGCCTCGACGGCAAATGGAGTTTTGGACTCGGGAAAACAGTTGTTATTCCTTTTATCCAATATGCCGATAACCGCATGCTGCGCCGCCAGCTCTATGAATACTACCTGAATCGCTGCAACGGAGGAAAATACGATAATAATCCGGTGATTGATGAAATGGTTGCCCTGCGTGCCGAACGTGGCAAATTACTGGGATTTGCAAGTTTCGCTGCTTATGTGCTCGACGATAACATGGCTAAAACGCCGGAAAACGTATTTAATCTGCTGAATCAGGTATGGACCCCTGCCCTCGCCATGGCCAAAATCGAACAGGCTGACATGCAGGAAATGATCCAGAAGGAAGGCGGAAGCTTTACTGTTCGACCTTGGGATTGGTGGTATTATTCAGAAAAGGTGCGCACTGCCAAATACAACATCAGCGAAGAAGAGATGAAGCCATACTTCCAGGTAGACAAGGTGCGCGAAGGAATATTTTACACGGCAAACCGTTTGTATGGTCTGAATTTCAAGTTACGTAAAGATGTGCCTGTTTACCAGAAGGATGTTGATGCTTTTGAAGTAACTGATGCATCAGGCAAACTGATGGGACTCATTTACCTCGATTACTATGCCCGCCCCGAAAAACGATCAGGTGCATGGATGACAAACTATCGCGATCAGCGCATTGAAAACGGAAAAGACATCCGCCCCGTCATATCAATTTGTCTGAATTGTCCCGTGCCAGCCGCCGGTGAGCCTGCTTTGCTCAACTGGGATGAAGCAACTACATTCTTTCATGAATTCGGGCATGGCCTCCATGGTTTACTCTCCAAATGCACTTATGGAAGCATTTCAGGTACAGCTGTTTCACGCGATTTTGTGGAGTTGCCTTCGCAATTCATGGAAAATTTTGCAGGTGAGCCCGAAGTATTGAAGGTGTATGCAAAACATTACAAAACCAACGAGGTCATTCCGGATGCGCTGATCAAAAAAATGCAGGCAGCCGGAAAATTCAACCAGGGATTTGCCACTACAGAATACCTGGCAGCCGCGTTGCTCGACATGGATTACCACACACTAAGTTTCCCGGTAAACATCAAGGCACAGGAATTTGAAAAAAGTGAAATGAACAAGATCGGCTTGATAAATGCCATACCACCGCGCTACCACAGCACTTATTTTCAGCATATTTTCGCTGATGATGAATATGCTGCAGGATACTATGCTTATATGTGGGCGGAAGTACTCGATGCCGATGCTTTCAGTTATTTTAAAAAGAATGGCATTTTTGATAAAGCAACCGCCGATAGTTTCCGGAAAAACATACTGGAACGCGGAGGTACCGATGATGCCATGAAACTCTACCTCAAATTTACCAATGGTAAGCAGCCCAATGTGCAGCCTTTGCTGGAACGCCGCGGACTCAAATAAATCGCATATCTATTTATCAACAAAAAGCCTGTCCTATCGGATGGGCTTTTTTGTTTTAACATGTGAATTATGTAACATTTTTCAAAAATTGTGTAACGCATTCACAGCGATCAAAACATACATTTACCACGGGATTAATTATTCATCTTAAAAAGAAAAGTCATACAAGGAAAATTTTAATCCCCGTTCATTGATCAAAGTGCATTGATTTTAGATTTCCCCTGTGAATGGTCATCTGCCGGAAACCAGGCCGTCATTCAGGGATACGCTACAGAATATATGCATTCATCATTCAGAATCAGCGGGGGTTACGCATATCTGC
>JBBRRV010000123.1:0-9709 GCA_038246075.1 Bacteroidales bacterium | reverse complement strand
TAACTGATGTTGCGTTGCCCTCAAGTCCTATCAGTATAAGTGTTCCTGCCGGTACAGTTGCAGGTACCTATACAGGAACCATCACTGTAAAAAATGCCAATGGTTGTGTGAGCTCCGGAAAAAGTTTTTATTTAAGGGTGAATGCCGTACGAAGGGTTATGTCAGGATCTACTGCCTCAATCGTATGTTTCAGCGCCAGCATACAGACCACCCCGTTAACCTATAGCACAACAACCGGAACTCCGACAACCTACAGTATAACCTGGAATGCAGCACCCGCCAACAGTTTTGTAACTGTAACTAATGTTGCGTTGCCCTCAAGTCCTATTAGCATAAGTGTACCGGCAGGTACAGTTGCAGGTACCTATACCGGAACCATTACGGTAAATAATGCCAATGGCTGTGTGAGCACCGGAACAACTTTTACAGTAACAGTGAATGCGTTACCAACAATTACGACAGCAGCAACTGCCGCAAACGTATGTTTCAGCGCCAGCATTCAGGCAAGTTCGTTAACCTACAGCGCAACCACAGGCACTCCGACAACCTATAGTATAAGCTGGAATGCAGCACCCGCCAACAGTTTTGTAGCTGTAACTGATGTTGCTTTGCTATTAAGCCCTATCAGTATAAGTGTTCCAGCCGGTACAGTTGCAGGTACCTATACCGGAACCATTACGGTAAAAAATGCCAATGGCTGTGTGAGCACCGGAACAACTTTTACAGTAACAGTGAATGCGTTACCAACAATTACGACAGCAGCAACTGCCACAAACGTATGTTTCAGCGCCGGCATTCAGGCAAGTTCGTTAACCTACAGCGCAACCACAGGCACTCCGACAACCTACAGTATAAGCTGGAATGCAGCACCCGCCAACAGTTTTGTAGCTGTAACTAATGTTGCTTTGCCCTCAAGCCCTATTAGCATAAGTGTACCGGCAGGTACAGTTGCAGGTACCTATACAGGAACCATTACGGTAAAAAATGCCAATGGCTGTGTGAGCACCGGAACAACTTTTACAATTTTGGTGAACCCCTTACCTACCACCTCTGCTATTTACCACCAATAACATTACAAGGATATTAAAATCGCATAAAAGAAAAAGACATAAAAAATTGAAGCACGCATCAACTAAATAACACTGATCAAGACAAAAAATAAAAGATCTATAAAAAGCAAACGGACCAACCCAATGAAACGACTGAACATGAAAATACTCATACACAAGAGGCGGTGGATCAGTTTGCTGAAACTCCCGGCGTGCTTTGGCACCTGGCGCTATACCCGATGGCCAGCTTTATAGTGAATCACATGACATCTGAAAAAAAATTAAATATTTTTAATACTATAACATCTTGAAAACTAAACACCGCTATATTCGATTTCTCATCATGCTGCTTCTCTCTTTAAGTGCGCTGGGGGCATGGGCGCAAAATGATATTAGTCCAACGCAAACAGTTTGTATCGGTAATGAACCATATCGAGTTGATGCTACCCCAGGCTCTACTTATAATTGGGATATTAACATCGGAGTGTCAGGGACTGATTGGACAATTACTGGAAATGGCAATCCCAATATTTCCGTAAATTGGATCACTCCGAATCTTTCAACAGGATATATATTAAAAGTTATCGAGACTTCTGTCAATAATTGCATCGGTGCTGAGATACCTGTTACTGTTTTTGTTAATCCTATACCTGTTCTAACCGATCCTGATGACCCTACGACTTGCAGTGGGGCAAAAACCAACATACCGCTTGCTACTACTACGACTGGGGCAACGGTACTTTATACCTGGACAGTAACAGGCAGTTCAGCTAATGTCTCGGGATTCAGCAATCAGGCCACAGCAGTAGCAGGGCCAATTGCACAAACATTGAGCAATAGCGGACTTACAGTTGAAACTGTTACTTATTTGGTTACCCCTTTGATCGGAACTTGCGCTGGAACACCAGTGACGGTAATCGTTACTGTAAATCCAGTTCCTGTGATGAATGATCCTTCAGACGAAATAATATGTGCTGCTGGAAATACGAATATCGTCTTAGTTTCGAATAATACGGGAGTTACCGTTAAATATATCTGGACAGTAACAGGCAGTTCCACTAATGTGACAGGATTCAGCAATCAGGCAACATCTGTAATAGGGCCAATTGTCCAGTCGTTAACAAACAGTGGTCTTGTTTTTGAAACTGTTACATATGCGATAACGCCTGTAATTGGGACTTGTAATGGAACTGCAAGTAAAGTTGTTGTGGTCAATGTTAATCCAATTGTTATTACTTCCCCAATTTATCATAACTAGTTAATAAAATTGCTTGCATATGAAAGCTGTAAACTAAACCCTACTGTTCTCCCTGCTACCCACCATGTAGCGGGGAAACAGGACGGTTTTAACAACTAACAACTAACAACTAACAACTAACAACTAAAAGCTAACAACTAAAAAGGGTGTTTAAAGAAATCCGATATATACTTTTGTCCGGCATAGTGCTGCTCAGCGCCTTCAGGGTGTCTGCGCAGATGGCTATGCCCGACAGGGTATGTGCGGGAGTCACCAAGCATTATAACGTTACGCCGGTTGCAGGTTCTACGTATACCTGGAAAGTCAATGGAACGGTACAGCCGGGCTCAACCAAAAATTCCATTGATATCACCTGGAACACACCGGGGAACTTTGTCCTCGAAGTCCAGGAGCAAAGCGCAGCAGGTTGTTTTGGCACGCCAAGCAGGGGCGACGTAGTGGTGAATACTTCACCGTTCCTGGCTGCCGTGGGCAGTGGCCCGGTCAGTTGTGGCGCTCCCGGCAGCATCGGATTCAATTTTGTGCGTGTACCCGATGGAACCTATTCCATTACCCATGCTGCAGGGCGTTTTGACGGTGTGCTTGTTTCAGGTGGCAAAGCCAATATTGTGGCTCCTACCGGAACTTATACGAACCTGGCCATCACCGTTGCGGGTTGCTCTTCGGCACCCGTCACCATAAAAATTATTGAACCCTTACCCCTGAAGGCGCTGGCTGCAGTCACCAAAGTTCCCTGCTTCGGGGAGACACAAGGCAGCGCCGCAGTGACCGGCAGCGGTGGAACACCGCCATACAAGTTTTTGTGGAATAACCCTCAGCAAACAAATACCGCAGCTGCTTCAGGCCTTAACGCGGGTGGTTCTTATACCGCCTTGGTAAAGGATGCCCTGGGATGCACCGCAAATTCTTCCGTCACCATCCCTGTTGCAGCAGATGAGCTTTTGGTTACCGCCGTGGTCGATCAGCATGCATCGTGCGATATTACCAATGATGGCAGGGCGACAGCCAGTGCAACCGGTGGCAACGGCATAGCTTCGAGCTACAGCTATCTTTGGAACGATCCCATGGCTCAGGCTTCTCCAACCGCAACCGGATTGTCCAAGGGTACCTATATGGTGTCCGTGACCGATGGCAATGGATGCCAGGATACCACATCGCTGCTCATGCCTTCATGCGAACTGATGATCTGGATGCCTAATGCCTATTCTCCCAAAGGGGGCTATGAAAGATTCATGCCTAAGCTTAACCTGACCAATCTGACCAACAACGGAAATACGGATGACATTTCTTTCAATTTCAGGATGATCATTTTCAACAAATGGGGAGAAGAGATCTTTGAAACCACTGATATCCATAAGGGCTGGGACGGCACGTTCAACGGAAAACCCTGCCCACCGGATATGTATGTCTGGATCATTACTTTTGATGCCCCCGATACCTATAGTTTTAACCAGAAATCCCCGCTAAAGGGGACTGTCATGTTGCTTAATTAACTCAACAGTTTGAAGACGAAGAGAACACTCATATTGCTTTTATTGATCATGGTTGCTTTGGCCAGGGTCAGTGCCCAGGATGTGATCTATTCGCAGTTCTATGCCAACCCGCTGTACCTGAATCCTGCGCTGGCAGGATCAAAGCTGTGCAGCCGGCTCACGGTGAATTACCGCAACCAATGGCCGGGCATGACCAAAGGCTATGTGAGTTATAACGCAACATGGGATCAGCAATTCGATAAGTTGTCGGGTGGTTTGGGTGTCGTCATCAATTCAGATGTTGCCGGAGGGGGTATTTACAACAGGTTCAGTGCAAGTGGCATCTATTCCTACCGCCTGCAGGCCTCGCGCTTCATCGTGCTGAATGCAGCCCTTCAGGCCGGCTACCTGAAATACAGCCTTGACTGGAATAAAATGCTTTTCCGTGAATGGATCGACCCTGTCACGGGCGACCGCTCCCCATACGCCGGCCCCACCAGCGAAATGCAGCTTAAACAATCCATGGGTAATGTCGATTTTAATGCCGGTATACTCGCGGGCTACAAGGAAAGTGTTTATGTGGGCTTCGCCGTGAGCCACCTGAACAAGCCCGATGTATCCTTCTATAGCACAGAGGTAAACAACCTGCATATGCGCATGACTGCCCATGCCGGCGCGCTCATCGACCTCAACAGGGGATTGGATGGTGAAAGAAATTTGCGCGATATGTCCATATCTCCGAACATTGTGTATGTGCAGCAAGGGGATTTTCATCAGCTGAATGCCGGAATGGCGCTGAACCTGTTTCCGCTGGAAGCCGGGCTGTGGATACGGCATAATTTCAGCAATCCCGACGGGGTTATTGTGCTGCTGGGCTATGAACAACAGAACTATAAAATAGGATACAGTTACGACTATACCATTTCGCGCCTGAGGGGAAAATCAGCCAGCGCGCATGAGATCTCCATCGCCATACTTTTCAATAAATCCACACGGTCGAGCAGGTTGCATCCGATGGGGAACCCGGCTTATTGATTGTAAAAGAAGTTCCAGGTTCCAGGTTCCAGGTTCCATGTTCCATGTTCCAAGGTTAAAGGAAAAAGGAGAAAGTTAAAAAAATTCAAAATTCAAATAGCAAATAGCAAATTTCAAAAGTTCAAAACCTGCTGGCGCATTTTAACTTGTGCCGAATATTGCATACTCAGCTTCACATTTTCAAACTCCATGGACAAAACAATATTTTACATATATTGTTATTTTATAATACTTTTGCAATAAAGAGAGATAGTACGAGGTGATTTTTTAATTAAATCCTTATCTTTTATCCACTTCAAACTTGTTTCATATGACACCGGAAGTTAGGTATAGTGGCACCATGAATGAAGCCCACCATGAAGTGCATGTTGACTTGCCTGTTATACTTTTCGAAGAGGATGGGTCTCAGATTGCTTATTGCCCGGCCCTTGACATAAGTGGCTATGGGAATAATGAAGATGAAGCTAAAAGGTCGTTTGAAATAAGTCTGAGTGAATTCTTTCGCTATCTGATCAATAAGAAAACTGTTGAAAAGGAATTTAAAAGACTTGGCTGGAAAATAAAAAAAGATAATGTTAAAAAGATGATACCACCATCTATGAGCGAACTGCTCAGCAATAATGAAAACTTTAGCCGTATTTTCAATAATTTTCCTTTCAGAAAAATAGATGAACGCATCGCGTTGCCTGTCTGATGGCTAACAGACTTAAAAATATTCCACTCAAAACATTCAGGGATTATCTGACATGGAAAGGATGCAAATATATTCGGACTACAGGTGGTCATGAGATTTGGTCGCGACAGGATTTGTTCAGGCCTGTTATTATTCAAACGCACATAGATCCTGTTCCGGAGTTTATCGTCAGGCAAATTCTGCGAAACCTGGATGCAACCGCTGAGGATTACATAAAATTTCTTAAATCATCATAATGCGTTGGCGCGCATTTCCAAAACCCCGTGGGCGCAAGTCTGTGACTTGCGCCATTAGCTGATTCCGAATTATTGACGGGGTGACTTTAAGTCGCCCCGTCAATCCCCAAGGCGCGCATCTTCCAACTCTTTGGACTTTTATAAGAAAAGAGGGACAAATAACCTACAGACAAAAGCCATTAGTACGCCAACTCTAGGCACTCTAGGCACTCCCAACTCCAGGCATTTCTTTCTAAAGGCACTCTAGCGCACTCTAGGCACTCTAGGCACTTCTTCTTCTTCTTTTCTTTTCCGTAACGATCAGGCTGAGTTCCCTTCCCATCTGCCCTTTGATGGAGGTGTTTTCTTCTGCACGGCGGATCAGGTAAGGGAGGATGTTGCGCACGGGTCCGTAAGGCATGTATTTGGCCACGTTGTAGCCCGCATCGGCCATGTTAAAGCTGATGTGGTCGCTCATCCCGTAAAGCTGAGCAAACCAGATACGTGAATCATTCTTTTCCAGCCCCTTTTTTTCCATCAGGTCGGCCAGATGCAGGTTGCTGGCCTCATTATGTGTGCCATTGAAGATGGAGATGCGGTCGATATGTCCTACAGCATAGGTGAGGGCATCATCATAACTGCGGTCGGTGGCCTGTTTGTCGGGTTGAATAGGAGAGGGGTAGCCCATCTGCAGCGCACGTTTCCGCTCACGTTCCATATACGCACCTCTTACAAATTTAATTCCCAGCCGGTAGTTGCCGGCAACAGCATTTTTATAGGATGTTTCGAGGAAGGCAAGCCTGTCGGTGCGGTACATCTGTAGCGTATTGTAAACGATTGCTTTCTCCTTGTTGTATTTCGCCATCATTTCGGTAACCACTTCATCCACAAACGGCTGGTACCAGCTGTCTTCGGCATCTATCATCAGCGGAACACCGGTTTCGGAAGCCAGGGCGCACAAGGATCCAACCCGCTGCCTGAATTTCCCCACTTCTTCGGCAACCCAATGCTCCAACACTTGGGCTGAACTGGCTTTTTCCATCACACCGGCGAAGGCAAAGGCTGTGGGCTTAAACACTGCAAATGGAATATTCTGATCATTTGCTGCATTGATGATGGTGCGCAAAGTTTCGGCCAGGGTCCGTTCCATAGTCGCTTCATCTTTGCCGCCTTCCACAGAATAGTCTAAGATGGCGCTGACATTGTATTGCTGGAGCAGGCGCACGATGGGTGCACATTCTTCGATGGTTTCGCCGCCTACGAAATGTTTGTAGAGCGTAGGCTTTATGGCCCAGTTGATAGGAAGATGAACGCCCAGCGCCAGGTTTGTGAAGGTCCTGCCGGCCGTCACCAGCAGGTTACTGCTGAGCAGGCGGAAGAGCCAGTAGGCACGGGAGAGGTCGGCGTCGGTTTTGTACCTGAACGCAATTTGTGTATTGTCGAAAGAAAGCATCTGGATGGAGATATAACTGAACACCAAATGTAATCAAATTCGTTGGAACCGATTGATTAGCAATTTAAAACCCTAAAATTACCTTTTGCATAAAACCGACATTAATAATCATAGCGCGGGTCCGTACAAAAAGACAAACTGACCTGGTCAAGCTTCAAACTATTGCATAAAATTTTAACTTTGCACGACTATGCATTTATCTCATCAATTCGAATCAACAAACTACCCCGTCTACATCGGTCCTGAGGCATGGGATGCCTTAAATTCTTTTTTTGCCTCCTGCAATTACACAAAGGTCTTTGTGCTGGTTGATGAAAACACCAGTTCACTGTGCCTTTCACTTGCAGTAAGGAAAGTTCCTCTTCTGGCGGGTGCAACAGTGCTCCAGATCAAAAGCGGAGAGCAGAGCAAAACTGTGGCCAGCTGCAACTTGCTCTGGCGAAAGCTCATGACTGAAGGCGCAGATACAAGGTCGGTATTGATCAACCTGGGTGGCGGCGTCATCACTGATATGGGCGGATTCGTGGCTTCAACATTTATGCGGGGCATCGCTTTTGTCAACATACCGACAACATTACTGTCACAGGTGGATGCTTCCGTCGGGAGCAAAGTAGGTGTTGATTTCGATGGCTTTAAGAACCAGATCGGCCTCTTTGCCGATCCTCAGGCTGTTTTTATTCTGCCCGAGTTCCTCAATACACTGCCACAAAGGCAACTGCTTTCGGGTTATGCCGAGATGATAAAACATGCCATTATTGCGGATTCTGATTACTGGAATATCATATTAAACCAGGGCTTTGAACCTCAGGATGGCTGGGACGACATGATCAGGCAATCGGTGGGTATAAAACAAAAGATCGTAAAATTCGATCCTTACGACCAGGGCCTCCGGAAGGTGCTTAATTTCGGACATACCATCGGGCATGGCATAGAGTCGTATTCATTGCTGCATGATAAGATCTCCATGCTGCATGGCGAGGCCGTGGCGATAGGCATGATCTGTGAAGCATTTATTTCAACAAAATTATGTGGTCTGCCCGAGGAAGAATTCATCCAGATCGTTGAGTTCATCAATATGCATTTTCAACTGCAGCCCATCAGCATTGATGCCGCACAGGAAGTGCTTGAAATCATCAAGCACGACAAGAAATGCGAGAGCGGAAAATGCCGCATGACGCTGCTGCCGCATATCGGAAAAGCAATCATTAACCAGGAATGCACGAATGACATCATCATCAACAGCCTGCATTTTTACGTCAATTCTTTTGAACTCGTAGGGCTTACCGTGTGAGGTTTTTTGATGCACCCGGTCAATCATTTTAGGATCATAGGAATTTCGTCACAAAATTCTTACCTTTCCATCTTTATTTACCTGAATTATTTCAGCCATGGAAAGGAAGCCTGTTATTCGGATTATGCCGCCTTCAGGACCTGTGAAGGAAAGGATCACACTTCCGGCTTCTAAGAGCATCAGCAACCGGTTGCTGGTCATCAGGGCATTGTCAGCGGACGACTTCCGGATCAGCAATCTTTCAGAATCCCGCGACACACTCATCCTTGAGCAGGCGCTTCAACTCATTTCAAGTCGCAAGGACAAGGAACTTACCGTTACGATCGATGTAGGCGATGCCGGAACACCCATGCGGTTTTTGGCGGCCCTGATGAGCAACACACCCGGCAATTGGATGCTTACAGGCAGCCCGCGCATGCAGGAGCGGCCTATTGGCCTGCTGGTTGATGCCTTATGCACGTTAGGGGCAAATATTACCTATATGGCACGGGAAGGATTCCCGCCGCTTGCCATAACCGGCAGGTTGCTGGATAGCGAAGCCATATCCATCAAGGCGGATGTCAGCAGCCAGTTTATCAGCGCACTCATGCTGATCGCACCTCTGCTTCCGCAGGGATTGACCATACACAAACTTGGGAATGCCAGTTCTGCACCATACCTGGGCATGACGGCTCACCTGATGCAGCAGGCAGGTGTAAGCGTGGAAATGGAAAATGGAAACATCCGTATCAGTCATGGACCTTACAGGCCCGTGCCGGTTAAGGTAGATGCCGACTGGAGCGCCGCTGCTTTCTGGTATGAAATCGCTGCCTTTGGCAATGATCCGGGCATCAGTCTCTCGGGACTTCATGCTTCGGGAATCCAGGGCGACGAGCAGGTGGCTGCCATCTTTTCGCGCCTGGGTGTTAAAACAGAATATTCGGGGCAGGGAACATTTTTGCGTAAATCCGGAATACCCTTAGCCAGCCCTTTCTCATACGATTTCACCTCCTGTCCCGATCTGCTGATCCCTGTGGCCGTCGCCTGTGCCGGTCTGCAGATTGAAGCCAGCTTATTTGGGTTGAAGGCGCTGCGCATCAAAGAGAGCGACCGGCTTCATGCCGTGGCAACAGAGTTGGGCGCGCTGGGCTATCGCGTCAATATTCTCAGCAACAATGCGTTGCAGCTTCTCCCATCACCTCATGCCTTAAAGGATACTGCGCATACCATCGGGACCTACGACGATCATCGCATGGCGATGGC
>JBBRRV010000122.1:0-9721 GCA_038246075.1 Bacteroidales bacterium | reverse complement strand
CCCCGTTCATTGATCAAAGTGCATTGATTTTAGATTTCCCCTGTGAATGGTCATCTGCCGGAAACCAGGCCGTCATTCAGGGATACGCTACAGAATATATGCATTCATCATTCAGAATCAGCGGGGGTTACGCATATCTGCAGGGGGAGTATTGTTGCGAAAATGATTGCAATGAAAAAGATACCAAAAGAGGAAAATGGATACTTATGCAGCACGCATATAAAGCTTGACCATATATAGATTTAATGGAAGTTGATAAATATTATTCCATAACAGGAAAACAACAACCATTAAATATTGATTGGATTGATGAGATTGATGGGATTGATGGGATTGATGGGATTGAGGGGATTGATGAGATTGAGGGGATTGATGGGATTGATGAGATTGATGGGATTGATGAGATTGATGGGATTGAGGGAATTGAGGGGATTGAAATAAATTGAAATCCTACTTTATCCTTTATCCTTCCTTTAACCTTTAACCTTGGAACTTGGAACTTGGAACTTGCGACTTGGAACTTGGAACTTGGAACTTGGAACTTGGAATTTATTTAGATTCTATCAGTAGCGTGGCGTTATC
The DNA here is from genome assembly GCA_038246075.1 of Bacteroidales bacterium. Lineage (GTDB taxonomy): Bacteria > Bacteroidota > Bacteroidia > Bacteroidales > DASVHX01 > DASVHX01. The sequence continues at coordinate 9,139 of JBBRRV010000122.1, read as the reverse complement.
ACAACCTTAATCAGAATTTGTAGTTCTTTTCATTACAACAATCTCATAAAATCCGCTACAAGTAAATTGGAGTTTCAATTACAGTCATTCCAGCCATCTATGATTATTTTTGAGTTAGAACCACATTTGGTTAAGCATTTTAAATATAAAACTAATCCATGAAAATGATTTTGAAAAACAACGCAACGATAGTGAGATTATATAATTAGCTGTTGATCAGTGTAATATATTCCAGTTAGATGAAAATACGATTCTTTTAATCAATACTTTAAGAAAAAATTGGGGGTTCGATGAATTATTACATTAATACAAAAATACATGCCGGATTTGAACAAACCGTTCAGCTTGTCACAAAAACTTTGAAGGCTGAAGGCTTTAAGGTTCTTTCAGAGATCAATATCAGCAAAAATCTGAAGGAAACTTTTGGTGTCGATTTTCGGAAATACAAAATCCTGGGGGCTTATAGTCCTGATTGGGCCTATAAAGCCCTGCAGGAAGAAGATAAAATAGGCGTCATGCTCACCTGTAATGTAATTGTCCAGGAAACGAATGATGGTAGCATCGAAGTGGCAGCCGGCAACCCGGTCGCATCCATGCTGGCCATTGAAAACCCTAAGCTCATTGATATCGCCATCGAGATTCAGAATAAACTAAATTCCGTCATTGATAAACTAAATCAGGTTATACATAAAATTTAAAACCCGGAAGCTGATAAGTTGGATATGTGACAGGTTTGGAATTGAATCAGGCTGGATTACAGGCTTTATCATGCTTCAATATATCATTTTCCTAACAGTCAGATCTGTTCATAAAAACAGGCATTCCGACCGGCCGGAACAACAACTTTTTCTTTTTATTATTTTAAGCATAAATCAATTAGCGAATCAGAAATAAATAAAGTTATTCACCATATAAATGCATTTCACCATGCATTCATCCAAAACAACCGAAAAAATGAAAAGCGCAACAGACGTGTTAAAACAGCACTCAACAAAACACCATTCAAAAGCTTTAACCGGATCAACAGCAAATTTATATCCTGTAGTGATGGATAATGGCAAGACCATCATCTATATTTCCGACAAGAGCAAAGAGGAAGCAACAAGGCTGAAGTATATGTTGCGCGGACAGCAAACAAATCCGGTGATAAAGTAATCCAGGTGCTTTGTGCTCCTGCCTTTAAGTAATTTCGTCCTTCGCCCACTCACCCATTCGTCCATTCACCACAGCAAGGTTAGTGCGCTGAAAAATTATCAGCACCTTAGCCTAGAAAGCATAACTTTGCGCCTTCAATCATGAAGACCTTTCTATGGAGTTGATAATTTTACAAAGTGTGGGTTATGCTGCATCTCTGATGATCACCCTATCGATGATGATGAATTCTATCATCAAGTTCAGGTGGATAAACCTGGTGGGAGCATTAACCTTTTCAGTTTATGGATTCCTGATTTCCGCTGCACCGGTGGGCATACTCAATGGTATCATTGTGGCGGTCGATATCTATTACCTGGTAATGATCTACACCAAAAAGGAGCAGTTCGAGATTCTTGCTATCCGGCCCGAAAACCTTTACATGATCCGTTTTCTGGCCTATCACAATGAGGAGATTCAAAAATATTTTCCTGGATTTGCCTATAAACCCGATATGAACACAGTCAGTTTCTTTATCCTGAGAAACATGTCGGTTGCAGGATTATTCCTGGCGCACCGCGAGGATGGGAATGTGCTGAAAGTGGGACTGGATTATGTCATCCCCGAGTATCGCGACTTTAAGAACGGAAAGTATGTTTATCTCCGTCTCAGGGATAACTTTTTGAAGGATGGTTTCACCAGGGTCACTGCCGAAGGAAATAATGAGAAATACGTCAGTTACCTCAAATCGCTGGGATTCAGAAAAGATGCGACAGGGCTGTATGCCAGGGATTTGTAGATTAGCCTGGATGACGACTTGTCCCCGTTTTGGCAGCTGATTCACAGGTTTTATTAACGCTCTTGATCGTGTGGCTGATTACTGTTTGGCTCTCTTTAATAAGATATCACCAAAATCAGATCTGTCATTCCCCCCGCATACCGAAAGCCTTTCATGGTTGCTGAAATATCTTTATTCCCACTTGATTAGGCCTTTGCACCATCCATTCTCGGTGCAAAAAGGGTCATAATACTTCATTTTCTTATAATCCCATCATATAAAATGTCCGCTTCTCCGCCTGGGGAAAGAAGTGATTTATATAAAAACAAGCCTTTTTTATTGAATTTACTTCCATTTTTGACATTTTTGTCCTCTTTAATTAATTTTGTTTGACTTTTTGTTTTTCTATCATACATTTACATTATATATATGTCTGATTTTACGATCAAACTAATTTGAGCAATTCATAAAAAACGCAAATGTTTATTATAAATACGCGCAGGCAGGTGAGTGAAGCGTTCAGGAAAACACGAAATAGCCCCGTATGACACAACTTATCCCGAATTATCGGGATTGACTTATAACAGATACACAAGCCAATGCGTCGCAAATAGCAAAGAACCAAATGCTGGCGAACACAATTTTAACCTTCAAATAAATGCGCATGAAAACAATTTTACTCGCAGTTCTTTTGATTTCCAGTGTTATCATTTACGCGCAACCAAACATCACCTCATTTGATCCAACATCAGGTCCTGTTGGTTCAATCGTTACCATTACCGGAACTAACTTCAACACGAGCCCCGCCGGCAACATCGTATTCTTTGGTGCTACCAAAGCCGCGGTATCTGCGGTAACAGCAACACAACTAACTGTAACAGTGCCTGCCGGCGCCAGTTATCAGCCAATCTCCGTTACTAATCTTACAACTGCCTTAACAGTTTATTCAGATAAACCATTTGTTACCACCTTTGCCTGCGGAGGAACAATGAAAACATCATCCTTTGCCGCTAAATTTAATTTAGCAACAGTATCAGATGGTTATACTTATATGGCAGCCTGTGGCGATTTGGATGGCGACGGCAAGCCCGACCTTGCTGTTGCGAATTATGGTTCCAACACTGTTTCTGTATTCAGAAACAATAGCACAAGCGGCAGCATTTCCTTTGCAGCTCGTGTTGATTTTGCGACGGATGGTCCAACGGATGTTGCTATAGGTGATGTAAACGGCGACGGCAAGCCCGACCTGGTTGTTGCGAGTTTTGGTTTCAATACGGCAGTTTCCGTGTTAAAAAACACGAGCATAATCGGCAACATTTCCTTTGCCGGTAAAGTTTATTTTGCGGCGGGAAAATATCCTTCTTCTGTTTCGATTGGGGATATGGATGGCGACGGCAAACCCGACCTTGTTGTTGCGAATGATGCTACCAACATGGTATCCGTATACAGAAACACAGGCAATAATGGTACAATTTCTTTTGCTGCAAAAGTTGATTTTGCAACTGGATACTATCCTTTAAGTGTTTCTATAGGGGATTTAGATGACGATGGCAAACCCGACCTTGCTATTGCAAATACCGGTTCCAACACAACATTTTCCGTATTCAGAAACACAAGCAACAGCGGTACAATTTCCTTTGCACCCAAAGTGGATTTTATAACGGGATCTTCTCCTATTAGTGTTTCCATTGGCGATACGGATGGCGATGGCAAACCCGACCTAGTTGTTGCGAATAATGATGACAATACCGTATCCGTATTCAGAAATAGCAGCAACCGCGGCTCCGTTTCCTTTGCGAATAAGGTTGATTTTACAACAGGGTTACACCCTTATAGTGTCACCTTTGGGGATATGGATGGCGACGGTAAACCCGACCTTGCAGTTTCGAATTCTGGCTCCAACACTGTTTCAGTATTAATTAACACAAGCACAAGCGGCAGCATTTCTTTTGCCACTAAGGTTGATTTTGCAACAGGCGGATATCCCAGAAGCGTTTCCACAGGCGATTTGAATGGCGACGGCAAACCCGACCTTGCCGTTGTGAATTACAATGACAACACAATATCCGTATTCAGGAACAACCCCATTAATCCATTGCCGGCCGCAACCGCCGGAGCCGCCCGGCAGATCTGTTTAAATACAGCCACCACCCTCGGAGCAGCAGCTGTTACTGGTAGTACTTACAACTGGACTTCGGTTCCTGCCGGGTTTACTTCAACGCTGGCCAATCCGTCGGTCACCCCACTGGTAACTACCACCTATACAGTAACTGAGACGATCACGGCTTCCAGATGTATTAATTCGAATAGTATAGTGGTAACAGTTAATCCCTTACCGGCCGCAACCGCCGGAGTTGACAGGCCGGTCTGTTTAAATACATCCACCACCCTCGGCGCAGCAGCCGTTACCGGCAGCACCTATAGTTGGACCTCTGTTCCTGCCGGGTTTACTTCAACCCTGGCCAATCCATTTGTCACCCCGCTGGTCACAACCATCTATAAAGTAACTGAGACAATCACGGCTACCGGTTGTGTTAATACGCAAAGCGCTGCAGTAACAGTTAATCCATTGCCGGCCGCAGTCGCCGGAGCCGCCAGGCCGGTCTGTTTAAATACTTCCACCACCATCGGAGCGGCTCCCGTTACCGGCAGCACCTACTGCTGGACCTCGGTTCCTGCCGGATACACTTCAACACTGGCCAATCCCTCGGTCACCCCGCTGGTAACTACCACCTATACAGTAACTGAGACGATCACGGCTACCGGATGTGTCAATTCGCATAGTGTAGTGGTGACGATTCATGCATTACCGGCCGCGATTGCCGGATCCCACAGATCGGTCTGTGTAAATACAGCCACCACGCTGGGAGCAGCAGCAGTTACCGGCAGCACCTATAGCTGGACCTCGGTTCCTGCAGGGTTTACTTCAAGCCTGGCCAATCCAGTGGTCACCCCGATGGTAACTACTACCTACAAGGTAACTGAGACGATCACGGCTACCGGTTGTGTCAATTCGAATAGTGTAGTGATAACGGTTCATCCATTGCCGGCCGCAAGTGCCGGAGCCGACAGATCGGTCTGTTTAAATACAACCACCACCCTCGGCGCAGCAGCCGTTACAGGCAGCACCTATAGCTGGACATCGGTTCCTGCCGGGTTTACTTCAACCCAGGCCAATCCTGCGGTTACCCCGCTGGTTACTGCCACTTATACGGTAACTGAGACGATCACGGCCACAGGATGCTACAATGCGCATAGTGTCGTTATAACAGTTAATCCCTTACCGGCTGCAGCCGTCGGCGCCGACAGAGCAATCTGTTTAAATGAAAGCACGACCCTTGGCGCATCAGTTGTTACAGGAAACACTTTTAGCTGGACCTCGGTTCCTGCCGGTTTTACTTCAACTCTGGCCAATCCTTCGGTCACTCCGCTTGAAACTACCATATATATGGTAACTGAGACGATCACCGCAACAGGATGTTCCAATATGAATAGCGTGGTTGTCACAGTTAATCCATTTCCCGCCGCAACTGCCGGAGCTGCCAGGCCGGTCTGTTTAAATACAGCCACCACCCTCGGCGCAGAAGCCGCTACCGGCAGCACCTACAGCTGGACCTCGGTTCCTGAAGGGTTCACTTCAACCCTGGCCAATCCGTTGGTCATCCCGCTGGTAACTACCACCTATACAGTAACTGAGACGATTACGGCTACCGGTTGTGTCAATTCGAATAGTGTATTGGTAACGGTTCACCCATTGCCGGACGCAGTTGCCGGAGCATCAAGGTTAGTCTGTTTAAATACAGCCACTACCCTCGGAGCAGCAGCAGTTCCTGGCAGCACTTATAACTGGATAGCAGCTAATGCCGGTTTTACTTCAACCCTGGCCAATCCTGCGATCACTCCGCTCGTCACTACCATCTATGCGCTAACTGAGACAATCACGGCTACCGGATGTGCTAATTCGAATATTGTAGTGGTTACTGTTCAACCATTGCCGGACGCAATGGCCGGAGCTGACAGGTCGGTCTGTTTAAATACAGCCACTACCCTCGGAGCAGAAGCCATTACCGGCAGCACCTACAACTGGATATCGGTTCCTGCCGGTTTTATTTCAACCCTGGCCAATCCTGCGGTCGCCCCGCTGGTAACTACCACCTATACAGTAACTGAGACGATCACAGCTACCGGATGTGTCAATTCTAATAATGTAGTGGTAACAGTTTCCTTGCCGGCCGTGGTTGCCGGAGCCGACAGGCTGGTCTGTTTAAATACAGCCACCATCCTCGGAGCAGAAGCCGTTACCGGCAGCACCTATAGCTGGACCTCGATTCCTGTCGGGTTTACTTCAACCCTGGCCGATCCTTCAGTCACCCCGCCGGAAACTACCACCTATACAGTAACTGAGACTATTACTGCAACAGGATGTTCCAATATGAATAGCGTGGTTGTCACTGTAAATCCATTGCCCGCCGCTGCCACCGGAGCCGACACGCCGGTCTGTTTGAATACAGCCACCACCCTCGGCGCAGCAGCCGTTATGGGCAGCACCTACAACTGGATATCGGTTCCTGCCGGGTTCACTTCAACCCTGGCCAATCCTGCGGTCACCCCGTCGGAAACTACCACCTATACAGTAACTGAGACGATCACCGCAACAGGATGTTCCGCGATGAATAGTGTGGTTGTTTCTGTTAATCCATTGCCCGCCGCAACCGCCGGAGCCGACAGGCCGGTCTGTTTAAATACAGCCACCACCCTGGGAGCAGCAGCCGTTACCGGCAGCACTTACAGCTGGAGCTCGGTTCCAGAAGGGTTCACTTCAACCCTGGCCAATCCTCCGGTCACCCCGCTGGTAACTACTACCTATACGGTAACAGAGACAATCACGGCTACCAGTTGTGTTAATTCGAAGAATGTAGTGGTAACGGTAAATCCTATTCCCACAGCCCCAATTATTACATTTGCCATCAATACACTTACAAGCGATGCTCCTGAGGGAAACCAATGGTACCAAAATAGCGAACTCATTCAGGGCGAAACCAATGCAATCTATACTGCCCATCAAAGTGGACTTTATACATGCATTGTCACACGCAACGGCTGCTCTTCTGTTCCATCAAATAGCATCAATCTAGTGTATGTGGGAGTGAAAACTATTGAAGCAGGCCAATTTGAACTTTATCCTGTTCCCAGCACCGGCATGTTTACGGCTGAGATGTTTAACCCAAACAAAGAAATGGTTACAATCCGCATACTTAACAGTTTGGGCAGCCTGGTATATATCAAGAAGGACATACCTGTGAGCGGGAAAGTCAAACAAATGATCGATATGAGCAATGAAGCTCCAGGGATTTATACGATCACATTTTCTGCTGGCACGCATAGCATAAACAGAAAGATGATCATTAACCGCAGGTAAAACCTGATATACATTAAAACAAAAACCACTGAAAATATTGACTTTCAGTGGTTTTCGCTTAATAGCTTCATAAATCAGCGGAGAAACAGGGATTCGAACCCTGGGACCCCTCGCGAGGTCAACGGTTTTCGAGACCGCCCCGATCGACCACTCTGGCATCTCTCCTATTCATCCCAGTAAAAAACAATTTTCCTGGCCTTGCAGTGTGGTGTATCATTTAAGCGGAGAGTGAGGGATTCGAACCCCCGGAGGCTTGCACCTCAACGGTTTTCAAGACCGCCGCAATCGACCACTCTGCCAACTCTCCGCTGCAAAAGTACAACAATTTCCGAATTCCCAAAATTTACTTGTGCTTCTCTATCTAGCCATCACGCCCGGATCATTGACCTACGCGAGATTTTTCTTACTTTTGCCCCATAATTGCAGTATTTATGCAACTGATTCAAGCCCCTGCAAACCCGATAATCCGGTTGGCGACTCCTGCAAAAGCCTGCAGATCTTTGATCTAAGGTCTTGTCTGACATCTGTTGCTGCTGTCAGGGTTGCATGAACCCTGAAGAAATTAAAAAAATAAATTAACTTTATCAGGAACAGTAAAGCCATACCCTCCTTCCCATGTTTATCCTCCATTATGCATTTGCAGCAGTCGCCTGGCTCATCGCACTCCTGCCTTTCTGGTTATTGTACCTCAAATCGGATTTCCTGTCCTTCATGCTCTTTCACGTCATAAAGTACCGAAAGAAGGTCGTTTTCGAAAATCTCCACCATGCCTTTCCCCAAAAAACAGAACAGGAAATTTATCAGATTGCAAGAAGTTATTACCGAAACCTTGGTGATCTTATCCTGGAAGTGGTAAAACTTGGAAATCTTTCCAAAGCCCAACTGATGAAACGCGTTAAGGTGAATAATGCTGAATTGCTGCAGGATCTATACGATAAACAAAAGAGTGCTTTGCTGATCATGGGACATTGCGGCAACTGGGAATGGGCCTCCACGGTCGTCACTTTCCATACAAAGCATACCTGTTTTGGTATGGCTAAACCGCTCTCCGATCCTTTTTTCGAAAAATACCTGATGCGTCTGCGAACAAAATTCAACCCCGACAGCATTATCCATTTCAAGCGTTTCTTCCGAAAGATGGTGGAAAACCGCAAAAACCTTTCCGCTTACCTGATGGCTGGCGACCAGACGCCTACACGCGACGAAATAAACTACTGGACACCCTTTCTGAACCAGGAAACAGCTGTGTTCCTCGGCGCAGAGAAAATTGCCATAGCGCTCGATCTGCCGGTCATCTATATGGACACCCAACGCACCGGAAGGATGCGCTATGAAATAACACTCAGCCTGATCACCGACAAGCCTAAAGAAACAGCTGAATTTGAAATAACCGAAAAACATGTCCGCCTGCTTGAAAATGCCATACGCCTGCACCCTGAAAACTGGCTATGGTCGCACCGGCGCTGGAAGCATAAACGCAACGACACCGTCCTTGTCTAAAAATAATAACCCTCCAGCATAAAGCATTTTTATTACAATTCGTATCTTGCACTCAAATACTACAAATATTCTAAGCGTTGCCTAAAGTAGCCGTTGTCATATTAAACTGGAATGGCCGTGAATTTCTCCGAAAATTCCTGCCCACTGTAATCCTGCATAGCGGAGTTGCCGAAGTAATCATTGCCGATAATGCATCTACCGATAGTTCCATCGAGTTTATGCAGCAAAATTATCCCGAAATCCGCATCATAGAGAACCTTACCAATGGCGGATTTGCCAAGGGATACAATGATGCACTGGCACAGGTGGAT
>JBBRRV010000121.1:0-9919 GCA_038246075.1 Bacteroidales bacterium | reverse complement strand
TTGATGATCCACTGCGCACCGTTGAGATCGATACTCCGGCTATCAGCCGTCAGCTTGATTTTGGTGGTGGTATCAGGCACATTACTTATACAAATGATGATTCTCATTTTGCTGGTTGATTTTGTTGATAAAACAAATGATAAGATGCTTGTATTTTGTAGAATTTACCACAGATCCTACTTTAATATCTCCCGCGAAATAATGATCTGCTGGATTTCTGAAGTGCCTTCATATATCTGCGTCAGTTTGGCATCCCGCATCAGGCGCTCCACATGATATTCCTTTACATAACCATAACCGCCATGAATCTGGACAGCCTCAGTGGTCACCTCCATGGCTATTTCGGCTGCATAGTATTTTGCCATGGCACTTGCAAATCCATAGGGTTGTTTTTGATCCTTCAACCAGGCAGCCTTCATGCACAGGTTGCGGGCATTTTCAATTTTGACGGCCATATTGGCCAGCTTAAAAGCTACCGACTGGTGGTTGGCGATCTCTGTGCCGAATGTTTTGCGTTCCTTGGAATATTTTACGGCTCTTTCATAAGCTCCTGAAGCGATGCCCAGGGCCTGTGCAGCAATACCGATGCGGCCACCTTCGAGGGTCCGCATCGCAAATGTAAAACCAAATCCATCCTCGCCAATGCGATTCTCCTTTGGCACCACAACATCAGTAAACATGACAGAATGGGTGTCGGAACTGCGCATCCCCATTTTATCTTCATGAGGCCCGATGGAAATGCCCGGTGAATGCCTGTCGACGATCAGGCAGTTGATGCCCTTGTGTTTCTTTTCGGGATGCGTCTGCGCAATCAACAGGTAAGTACTGGCAGTATTACCATTCGTGATCCAGTTCTTTGTGCCGTTCACCAGGTAATGGTCACCTTTATCTTCGGCAATGGTATGCTGAGAAGTGGCATCGGAACCGGCTTCAGGTTCGGACAGCAGAAACGCCCCTATCTTCTCACCCCTGGCAAGGGGCTTTAGAAATTTCTCTTTTTGCTCCTCTGTGCCATATGCCTCAATACCATAACATACCAGGGAATTATTAACAGACATAATTACGCTTACCGAGGAATCGATCTTCGAGATCTCTTCCATCGCCAGCACATAACTAATCGTATCCATGCCCCCGCCATCATATTTCGGATCCACCAGCATGCCCAGGAAACCCAGTTCAGCGAGTTTCTTTATATGTTCTGTAGGGTAAATGGCGTTTGTATCGCGTTCGATGACGTCTTGGATCAATTCACGCTGGGCGAAATCGCGGGCAGCATCACGGATCATTAATTGTTCCTCAGTATATTCAAAGTTCATGCGGCAGATTTATTTAGATGGTGAATATTTCCTAAACATCAGGAAACAAATATATATAAAAAGTCATCCATCCAAAGTATCTATGTAGATGTTTTATTTTGAAGGCTGCTTCAATAAAATATCCGCGTACTGAATAAAACCTGTGAAAGACAAGGACCATTAAATAATGGCACAAACAAGGGCAAACTTTAATATGGAGAAGGGGCGAGTGGGCGAAGGGGAGATGGCGTGATGGAGTGACTGCACAAGCCCATTAGAATCTTTCTGATTACTGCCCGTTGATGTGAAGCAGTTTTTCCAGGTGATGGTATTGGATGTTGTAGAGTTTTTTAATGTTCCTGATCTGGGTTAAAACGGACTCGTCAATTTTTTCATTACCCTTTTTAATACCTACGATCAAAACATTTTTGGGTGTATGTTCGGTTGAGATAAATTCGAACACCTTTGTTTTATAGCCATAGGCCTCGAGTATCAGGGCCCGGATGCTATCTGTGATGATCTCCGCCTGCCGCTCTTCCAATATCCCGAACTTTGTGATCGACCTGAGATCATTCTCCGGATTGATCTGTTTTCTGACCTGTTTATGACAGCATGGTGCACATATGATCACTTTGGAACCGGCAGTAATGCCGCGGTAGATGGCTTCGTCTGTTGCCGTATCACAGGCATGCAAGGCAATCAGCATATCAATCTGTGCTAATTCAGCCGTTTCAATGCTGCCAGCCTGAAATTTTAATTTGTCAAATCCTGCCTTCCGTGCAATGCTGTTGGAGCTCACTACAAGTTCATCCCTGAGCTCGACGCCTGTGATCTCGGGCGCAAGATTCAGCACATTATGAAGATAATCATACAGGGCAAAGGTAAGGTATCCCTTTCCCGATCCCATATCCACCACATGAAAGGCATGGGGCAATGCTGCCGAACTCACGATGCCGTCGGCAATTTCGATATATTTGTTGATTTGCCGGAATTTATCCTCCATGTCCTTCTTTACCTTCGCATCTGCTGTGGCAATGCCCAGTTCGCGCAAGTAAACATTGTTCTCCAGGGTAATGAAGCGTTTCTTGATTTTGTCGTGCGTGTATGGTGTGGCTTCCATCATGGTTGCAGGTGTCATGCGCATCCTGTCGGTACCGTTTTTGTTCATGGTATAATGCCAGTCTGCGGAGGTTGTAAATAAATCTGCCTGATAAAAATCTTTTTCAAGCATTTCTTTGATGAGGGCCCTGCCTTCATCAAAATTAAAATTTTTGGTGATGTCTTTAGTAGGGTACCTGTAAACAAAGGACAATTTCAGGCCAGCTTTGAGTACTGCAGCTTTGGCAAAAACGTTTTTTAACGCATTGCTGTCATCGCGCTTATGGCTGACCGTTATTTTTTGAAATTCCTTGTTTTCAAGGCTATTCAGCATATGATCAAGGAAAAGCTGAAGGTTATCTGCCTGCATAATTCAAATCTAAGTTCCAGATAAAAAATGACATCGATACAATGATAAATCGCCTTCTCTACTTTTAATCAAAGGCAATCAGGCGGTAAAGCGAAACCTTATTCCGGGTTCTCACTGCTGATCAGCGAAATTCCATCCGGTTCGAGCTGGACGAGCTTCTTTCTGTAAAGGGCGCCAACTGCCTTTTTGAATGTCTTTTTGCTCACGTTAAACATCTGAGAGATGACATCCGGAGGTGTTTTGTCGGTGACATTCAGGAAACCATCATTTTTGGCGAGGTATGAAAGAATCCTGTCGGCCAGTTCGTCAATCTTTTCGAAACCAGGTTTCTGCAGGCAGAGATCTAGCTTACCGTCATCCCGGATTTTCTTGATGTATCCCTTTATCCGCTGGCCCTTGTGCAGGGTCTGAAAAACCTCGTTTGCATATAGCACGCCTTCATTAATATTATTGACAATGGCTTTGTAACCCATGTCGGTCTGGTTGTAAATGAGCAGATCCACTTCCTGTCCCTCATCATACTCGGTTTGTTCGAGGTCGAGGAACTGATCGAGCTTAGCCGAAGCAGCAATACGGTTGCTTTCTTCGTCGTAGTAAACATAAACAACATAGGTTTTGCCCTCTTCCATTTTCACTTTTTGTTCGCGGAAAGGCACAAGCAAATCCTTCTGTAAGCCCCATTCGAGAAAGGCGCCCACTTCATTTACCGAAACAACTTCCATGCCGGCAAACTGTCCGACCATGGCATTGGGAATTTGCGTGGTGGCAATGATGCGGTCCTCAGAATCGAGGTATATGAACGCCTCTATCATGTCGTCGATCTTGCAGTTTTCCGGGACATACCTTTTGGGCATGAGGATCTCGCCAAGTTCGGCGCCATCGAGATAAATCCCAAAATCAAGTTCTTTTACCACCCTGAGGGTGTTTAATTTGCCAATTTCTGTCATAATAATGTACTAAATATGCTGCAAAGTTAATTCATTACGCTCAGAAAAAGCAAAAAAGGCATGAGGCAACAGGCATGAGGCAATAGAATCGAAATTAAATTACGACTAACGCTTTACAATAAATAAAGAGGAATTAAACGCGCCAACTCAAGGCACTCTAAGCAAGCTAAGCACTTCATCGAGGCAATAGGCATTAGGCAGCAGGCAATAGTTTCGGAATTAAATATCGTTAGCCTGGTAAATTATAGTAAACGGAATGATAAACGCCAACTTTAGGCACCTTAGGCACTCTAGGCACTCTAGGCACTCTAAGCACTCCAGGCACTCGCTACTCCAGGCACTTCTTTAAAGCAAAGGGTAATCAATATACCCCTTCTCTCCCCCTGCATAAAACGTGCTGATATCAGGCTCAGTCAGTGGTGTCTTTTGTGCGAAACGTTCGGGCAGGTCGGGGTTTGAAATAAAGAGACGGCCAAAGGCAACCATATCGGCAATGCCCTCGCGCAGAATAGCCTCACCTTTTTCCTGGTTATAGTTGCCTGCAGTGATGAGCGGTCCTTTCCACAAGGGGCGGAAATGCCGGGCTACTTCACGGATCATTTGTGGGTATTCGTCCAGGGGAAGCATCGGTTCCACAAGGTGCATATAAGCCATGTTTAAAGCATTGAGTTTTCCGACCAGGTAGCCAAACAAAGCGGCCGGGTCCTTGTCATTCATTCCATACCGGACGTTGCTGGGCGAAAGCCTGATGCCCACCCGCTGTCCTCCCCACACCGAACAAACGGCCTGAACCACCTGGAGTGCAAAACGACACCGGTTTTCAATGCTGCCACCATAAACATCCGTGCGTTTGTTGGATGAATCGTGCAGAAACTGATCGATGAGGTAAGCATTGGCGCCATGGATCTCTACCCCGTCGAATCCCGCTTCCAGCGCATTTTCAGCGGCTTTCCGGTAATCCTCCACAATGCCGGTAATTTCTTGAGTTTCAAGCGCACGGGGAACTTCCATGGACCGGTGCCCCTCGGGAGTATTGATGGTGTCACCTGCACTGATGGCCGATGGCGCCACGGGCAAAGCATGCCCGGGTTGAAAAAGCGAATGTGATACACGCCCTACATGCCAGAGTTGCATAAAAATACGTCCGCCCCTGCCATGAACCGCAGCCGTAACCTGCTTCCATGCTTCCACCTGCGCCCTGGTGAAGATGCCCGGCAAATTATTATAGCCGATGCCTTGTGGCGATATAGGTGTTGCTTCGGAGATGATCAGGCCTGCCGAAGCCCGCTGTGCATAATAAACGGGCATCAGATCGGTAGGCATATTTTCGGCAGTGGCACGACGACGGGTAAGGGGCGCCATGATCATCCGGTTTGGCAGATGCAGCGCTCCGACTTTTATGGGTGTAAGCAATGGACTCTGGTTCATGTTGTCTTTTTTTGATTGTTAAACCATTAAAATCTCTAAATGTTTAATTGGCACCATGTCGGTGCCGCTTGCTGTGTTCTGTGCCATTCAAATCCACCTCAACCGGAGATTTGAATACAATAAAATTAAACGATTGACGCCGGTGGTAACCACCTTTTTGTAAATTTAACCCCGCAACAACCCTGCAATCCTTGCATTATGGCAAAATTTTTCCGTTCTTTTTCCGCATTCATGCTGCTGAGCCTGTTTTTACATGCCGGATCTCCGTCAGACCTTGTAAAATCAGCCAGTTCCACTTCAGCTTATCCTGGTTCAAATGTACTCGTAATTTTTGATTCGGTTCATGTGCACATGGAAGCTTCAGGGCTGAGTCTTGTGAATACACATCGCCTTTATGAAGTGCTTTCAGCAAAGGGAGCCCTTTCGCTGAACATGATCAAATACGACTACGATCCGCTGTCGGCCTATATCGAAATCCGGGGTGTTACCATCCACCGCGCCAACGGAACAGTTGAAAAACTGGATACCGCAAATGTGCTTGACTATCCGGCACCTGCCAGGATGATATACTGGGGTGCACGCGAGAAAATGATCAACGTCGGCAGGCTGGAGCCCGGCGATGCCGTTGAAGTTTTTCTTTTCCGCAAAGGATTCACCTATGCCCTGCTCGCCACAGGCGATGACGACCGCTATATCCCGCCGATGCGCGGGCAATTTTATGATATCGTGCCTTTCTGGAGCGCCGATCCCGAGATCGAAAAAGTGTATCAGGTAAGCGTACCTTTAGATAAACCTTTGCAATATGAATTCTATAACGGAGAAATATCATCAATGGTCCGCCGTTCGGGCGACCGCATGATCTATACTTTCTGTAAAAAGAACATCATGCCTTTTGACAGCGAACCACGCATGGTGGATCCTTCTGATGTGGCTCCCGAACTGATCCTCACTACCAGCCCCAACTGGAAAGCAAAATCGCTTTGGTTTTACGGTGTAAATGAAGAATTCCGCAGCTTTGAATCCACCCCTGCCATCAACAAGAAAGTAAACGAAATACTGAAAAATGCCAAAACCGAAATGGATTCCATTTCGCTGCTCACGCACTGGGTGGCCGATGAAATCAGGTATTCCGGCATTTCAATGGGCAAAGGCGAAGGCTTTACGCTTCACAAAGGCGAAATGAATTTTACGGATCGCTGCGGCGTCTGCAAGGATAAAGCAGGCATGCTGATCACCATGCTGCGTGCTGCAGGTTTCGAATCGTATCCTGCCATGACCATGGCCGGCTCCCGTATCGATAATATTCCTGCCGACCAGTTTAACCATTGCGTTACCGTCGTAAAAACACATGATAAGAAATACCAGTTACTGGATCCTACCTGGGTTCCGTTCCTGCGCGAACTCTGGTCGAGTGCCGAACAACAGCAAAATTACCTGATGGGCGTGCCCGAAGGTGCCGACCTTGGGCTAACGCCTGTTTCAGATCCGCAGAAACACTACCTGCGCATCAGCGGGACCTCCGAGATCCTGCCTGACGGAAGCCTGACGGGGGATTATACGGTCACTGCCGAAGGACAAACCGACGCCAGCATCCGGGGCTTGTTCACGCATTCCTTCCGCCAGGAATGGAGCAACGCCCTGGAGAAAGAAATCCTGCGGATGTCGCCCCTTGCGCGGATCACAGAGATTTCCTACGACGATCCGTACGATTATCAGAAAGGCCCGATTCTTATTAAGATGAAATTAGTAATTCCTGATTTTGCGCTGGTAACAGATAAAGAAATCATCTTCACACCCCTTACCGCCTCAAATTTCTTCCGACGGGCCATGCCGCATCTTTCGTTTGACACGGATCTGCCAGAACGTGCATACAGCTTCCGCGACCGCACCTCTCATACCGTTGAACTGGCTGAAAAAATCACGCTCCCGTCCCCATGCATACCGGCTTTTATTCCGAAAAAATCCACATCATCCGGCAGTGCTGCCTACGCTGACGGAGCTTACGCACTGGATGGAAACAAACTTGATTTTAATTTTTCGGCAGCCTACAACAAACGGGTTTATGACCATTCCGACTGGCCCTCCTTCCGCAGAGCGGTGGAGATTCAGAATAATTTTGCGGCCAGTCCTGTTATCTTGCGGCGAAAATAATGTATAGATTCCAATAAAGAATTAATGACTTATCATAAGCTTTCTTCAACATGAAAACATTTAAACTAATTACATTCATACTGCTTTGTTTTGCATTTTCCAGCCTGGAAAGCAGCGCACAAAACACTGCCCCCGACGGAGAATATCAGTCCATCACCAAAACCTATACCCTTAATCCTTCAGGTGACTGGACCTTCCGATACCAGCACCGTCTCAAATTTATGACCTATTATGCCATTCATAACCTTTACGGCGAAACGTTCATTGTCTACAACCCCGGATTTCAGAATCTCAAAATCAACAAGGCAGTAACAACCATGGCCGACGGTACACTTGTCCCATCACCGGCGAATGCTTTTAACGAGGTGCTGCCGCGCTATGCCACCAATTTCCCCAATGGCAATATGCTACGTGAAATGGTTGTCACCCATACAGGACTGGAATTGGGTGCTGTAGCCGACCTGGATTATGAATTGAACACGGCTGCCGGTTTTTACCCGGCTATGATGGGAAATGAAGTCCTTCAAACCTCATCGCCTATTCATGAACTCACCGTGATTCTCAAAGTTCCGCTAGGCACTGCATTGCAATACAATCTTGTTGCATCAAAATCAGAACCTGTCATCACGAAAGAAAAAGGAATGCAGGTATATACGTTTTCATTTAAAGACCTCGCTGCGATCACCCATGACGATTTCCAGCCGCGCGACCAGCGTTTTCTGCCGCGTCTGCTTTTCAGCTCCGGCAAAGGCCTGAATGTGCAGTTGACCGATATGCTCAGCCGTCCTCCCTTTGCTTATTCCATCTCCGGAAATCTGAAACACTATTGCGACTCGCTGGTTAAAAAATATACGGATGCTTTTTCAAGGATGACAAAAATTCAGGATATCGTGGTGAATGATCTGAATTATTTCCCGGTGCCACCGGCTCCGATGGGATTTAAATTCAGGACAGCCTCTGAAATCTTTAACAGTAATGGCGGCACCGAAACGGAAAAAGCCATCCTGATGGCCGCTATGCTCAAAGCCAGTGGCTTCGAAGCCAGCCCTGTGGCCGTGGTCTCATCTGCAATATACAACCCTGCTTCCTCTAACCTGCTGGTCATCGAAAAAGTGCTCGTTCAGGTTTCGGCTCCGGGCCTCGAAAAAATGCTGATATCTCCTGTACAAACCAATGCGCAGGATCTGAAATTCAGTCTTTTTGGGAAAAAACTCATTCCATTGGCCGGAAAATCCATGTTAGCCTGGGAAGAAAACGCTCCAAAAAATGAGCTTTCACTGAACGCCTCATTAATGATGGATCTGCATGGCAAACTAAGCGGAACTGCCAACCTTGGCACCAGCGGTGCCCTGAATCCTGCCTTCAAACTCAGAAATGAAAATTCGTATAAACTTAAGATGCTTGCCGGGGCTTATAGCAAAGCGGATATCATCTCAAGCGAAACAGAAAAAACGAATGCCGAATCCACGAAGTTAACTTATGTGATCATGAGTGCCGACTCGCTGAGGCAGGAAGCCGGGTATTATTTCTGGAAACTTCCTGCGCTGGCTTCAGGAACAGATGGCTGGCACATGGCCGAACTTCCCGCCAAGAGGCTGACACCACTGGAACTCCCCATGCTGATAAAGGAAAGTTACACTTATAAAGTCACGCTTCCCGAAGGGATGACATTGGTGACCCCATTGACCGATCTTTCATTAAATCCCGATAAGGCAGGGCAACTGCATATAGCCATCAGCCAGCAGGGAAATATCTTGCAGGTGACTCGCAGCCTCAACCTGGAAAATCTTCTCATTCATCCAGAAAACTATGACCTTTTCCGCAACATGATGAACACCTGGAACGAGAATAAATACAGGGAAATTGTTTTGAAGAAGTTGTAAGAAAGGTGATATGGTGATAAAGTGATAAGGTGATAGGGTGATAAGGTGAAGGGTTAACGTACAATGATTCGGGTAAGCTGCTTATTGATGGCCATGCTGAGTTTTTTCAACTCACTGAAGCGTGTCATCAGGATCATCATTTCATTTTCGTCGGCTGCGGACTTTATGTTTTTTTGAATGCCATCAAGCATCTGCTCCACCCGCTTGGCCTTAAAACCTATGATGGCTTTGCTGAGTGTGCGCTGCAGATCATCCTGCTCAAGTACAACACTTATTTTATGTTCTCCCCAGTTGGCCAGTTCGTAGGGTGTTGAAACCAGGTCGTTGGCACACCTTGCTATCGCAGCATCTTCATGATGAAGGAACCCTGCATGGTCGATGGATGAACCTGCTTTTACAGCAACTGCGAATGCATCAAACAACGCCTGGTAAGTTTTATCTTCAAACGTGATATCATCGTTCAGGAGATCATTTACAATATAATTTGCCACAGTCACTGTTTGGGTTTCTGGCTCCGACTTGCTTTCGGGCGCAGGAACCATGGGTATGGTGCTGTTTCCGAAGAGCAACAAAAGCCGCAGAATTTCTTTTTCATGAACCTTCGTGGTAACCGCATCCAGATCTATCCGCTGGGAAGGTGATGTTTCGGTTTCTTCGTCGGCCTGCACTTCCTCCTGGGGTAATGCAGCTTTTTGATTGTGCTTTGTCCGCAGGGTTTTATTCAGTTCGTTCAGGATCGCCTGCTCG
>JBBRRV010000120.1:0-9986 GCA_038246075.1 Bacteroidales bacterium | reverse complement strand
TTTCACCCTTCGTGCCGTCGTGCAGTCGTTTAGCCGTGCAGTCGTTCAGTTGACCGTCAGTCGTTAAAAACCTTGACCTCCGTGGTCATCCCCTGTGTCACAGCAAACCGGTTTTCCGTCGTGTAAAGGGATCGTTTTAGGCTGCGCGAGCGAAAAACGAGCCGGTAATTGCCAGGCTGAAGGATCAGGGTCTCTACCGTAGCATTGTCGCGCAATTCGTAAATCCAGACAAGTTTGCCATTCTGCTCGGCATATAAGCTGCCATATCCGGTAAAAGATTTGCGGATAACGGCTATGCCTGGTTGCGGAATCTCTATGGTTGTGGTATGGCTTTGGCTTATATCGACATCGTCAATATAAAGACGGGGTAATGAAAGCACCTCCAGGTCATATTTTCCGGTGAGGTAGCGACGGGTCTCATTGAAATTCTGAACGGCCAGCGTCTTAGGATCATCTTTAAGCCGGATAATGCATTCCAGGTTTCGGGATGTTTTTTCATTGCCGGCAACCTTTAGGCTCATCATTCCCTGAGGTGTATTGGCAGCAATGATGCTGTGTTTTCCGGGAATTAATTTTACATTGTTCAGTCGCACAGGTGGTACCGTATTGATGACAATGTCATAATTGGTCAACGGATCAATGGTTAAAGTATCGGGCAGGCCTTTATTGTTAAGCGTATGGATGAAGTTATATTTTACCAGTCCTGAGAAATTGTCGTAGAAGGTCATATTCACATTCGTTTCACTGGGATTGCCATCGGTATCAAGCAGGTTCACCTGCACCGAGGTGGAGTTAAGGGCTTGTGAGATCACCGCCGTAAGTGCCTGACGGAATGATTTTTCGCTGGCAGCATCAAAAAATGTCCCCACGCATTTAAAGGCATCTTCAAAATTGCGGCCAATGCCGATGATAAAAGGTTTCAGAACGATGCCTTTCATCTGAAGCGCTTTTGAAACTGCACAGGGGTCCCCGCTGCATTCTTCTAAGCCATCCGTAATCAGGATGATGATATTACGGCAGTTATTGCAGGGCGGAAAATCGCCCCCGGCCTGCTCCATGGCATAAGCAATGGGAGTAGTTCCTTTTGGTGTTATTGTTTTCAGGAAATACTTAATGTTCTTGAAATTGGATTGTCCGAAAGGAACTTCAAGGCGGGTATCATTACAATCCTGCGGCGGGAAAGGTTTCTGATGCCCGTAAACGCGCAATGCTACTTCCAGATTCTTTACGGTGGAAAGGCTGTCGAGCAGGTTCGACATGAGTTTCTTGGCGATATTGAACTTGGTATCACTTTGCCAGCGTCCATACATACTTTGAGATGCATCAAAAATAAACAGGATGCGGGTCAAAGGAATGGGTTTCTCTTTGGGATGTTCCTCCTGAGCGGTGGCTAAGGTTATTCCCAGCATCAGGCTGAAGAATAAGCATACTACGGCTGTCTTTCTGGTCAAACTCAGGGTTTATTAATACCGGTTCATATTCTGATGAGCAATATATGCATTAATAATCGCCAAGCGTTTCTTCCAACTGGCTGAGTGCATTTTTAAGCTGTTCATCGTTGGGTGGTGAACCATGCCACCGGTAATCATTCAGCATAAAATCAACACCATGTCCCATTTCGGTATGCATCAGGATGACCACGGGCTTGCCTTTTCCGGTATGGCTTTTGGCAATTGCCAGGGTACTGAGCACCTCAGCAATATTATTGCCATTCATCTGCAGCACATCCCACCCAAATGCCTTCCATTTGGCTTCCAGGTCGCCCAGTGGTAACACTTTATTAACCGGACCATCTATCTGCTGTCCATTATAGTCGATGGTTGCAATGATATTATCGATATTGCGTCCGGCGGCATACAAGGCTGCTTCCCATATCTGGCCTTCCTGGAGTTCACCGTCGCCATGGAGGGTATAAATGAGGTTTGGATCGTCGTTAAGTTTTTTTGCACGGGCAGCGCCAAGGCCAGCCGAAAGTCCCTGCCCCAGTGATCCTGAAGCAATTCTGATACCAGGCAATCCTTCGGCTGTGGTAGGATGGCCTTGCAAACGGGTATTTAGCCTGCGGAATGTAGCCAGTTCTGACTTTTCAAAATAGCCTGCATGTGCCAGAACACTATACCATGTCGCGGAAAGATGTCCGTTGGAAAGGAAAAAGAGGTCTTCTCCGATTCCATCCATGGTGAAATGATCAGGACGATGCTTCATGACCTGGAAATACAATGCAACCATAAAGTCGGCGGTGCCAAGCGATCCTCCGGGATGTCCTGATTGAACACTGTGTACCATGCGCAAAATGTCGCGTCTTACCTGGCTTGCTATAGCTTCGAGTTCTGCTGATGTGGGCATAAAGATTATTTTAGGTCAAAATTAGGCCATTTTGTCAAGACCGGTATGAATTGTTCATAATTTTGAACAAGTTTTCGCTTCCAATAACTTCACCGGATCAAAAAAATAAAATTATTCATGCAGGGCAGCTGAATTCTTGATAATTTTGAGCAAGTTTCCGGATTCATGCAATTTCCAGCCTGGTTTACGGTTCTTTAAACTTAAATTGTCTTGTCCGGGTGGCTGTTGCAACCGGACAGCTAAATGCTTAAAACTTCAGATGACTCATATTATACGCCGTTTAATCTTCATACTTCCTGTACTTTTTCTGTTCACCCGCACCGCAACTGCGCAATTTCCGGCAGGCGACACAACGAGGTCCGAGCGCCATTGGGTGGATTCGATATATCGAAGTCTTACAGCTGATCAGCGTATCGCCCAGATGTTCATTATGCGCGCCAAGGCCAATGGCGACACATTGATCATCCGGCAGATCGCTGATCTGGTGACAAAATACAATATAGGCGGCGTGTGCTTTTTTAGGGGCGGACCGGTTAAACAGGCCCAGATAACAAACCGCTATCAGCAACTGGCAAAAACGCCATTGCTCATTACCATCGACGGGGAATGGGGACTGGGTATGCGGCTGGATAGTACGATTTCTTTCCCGCGGCAAATGACGCTTGGCGCCATGTCGAACAGCGGACAGATTTATGCTATGGGAGCCGAAATAGCCCGGCAATGCAAGCGCATGGGCATTCATGTCGATTTTGCGCCGGTAGCCGATATCAATAGTAATCCAAAAAATCCTATCATCAATATCCGTTCATTCGGAGAACAAAAGGAAGCTGTAGCCGAAAATTGTCTGTTGTATGCCGGTGGTCTGCAGGATAATGGTGTGATGGCTGTAGCCAAACATTTTCCGGGTCACGGCGATGCCGCAACTGATTCGCATGTTTCCCTGCCGGTGATATCCCATTCCGCTGCAGCGCTGCAGGCATTGGATCTTTATCCATTCAAAAAACTGATCGATGCCGGAATAGGAGGAGTCATGGTGGGGCATCTCTTTGTTCCTGCGCTGGATTCCACTTCAGGACTTCCTTCTTCGCTTTCGGCAAAGGTTATCAATGGTCTTTTACGTCAGAAAATGGGATTTCGGGGGATTGTATTTACTGATGCTATGGATATGAACGGAATGGCCGGTTATGCGCCTCCGGGAATCAGGGAAGTAAAGGCTTTGGCTGCAGGAAATGATATTCTGGTATTGCTCGAGGATGTTCCCAGGGCTATTCAGGAAATCACAAAAGCTGTTGACAGCAACATCATTTCTTCAGGGTTGATTGAAAGCAAATGCCGGAAAGTGCTCCATCTCAAATACAGACTTGGCCTGTGGAAACCTCAGCAGATCGACCTCCATAACCTTGTTGCAGATCTTAATCATTCAGAGGGGCTTGAGATGAACAGGCAGTTGAACAATGAATCGGTAACTGTATTGCGCAATACGGATAACCTGATGCCTTTACAAAATCTTGAAAAACTCAGGATAGCCTCCGTCGTGGTAGGTGATTCTGCACAAAACGCTTTTCAGGAAAGGCTTGGATTTTATGCGCCTGTTGACCGCTATACATTGCCACATACCCCATCAGCGATCCAGCGGGCCGAAGTGCTGAAAAAATTGCAGCAATATAACCTTGTAATCGTTGGTATCGTCAATACACACCCCTCTCCGGTGAGAAATTTCGGCATCACCGATGAAACCATCAGTTTTGTGGATTCCTTGCAGGCTCATCAGGATATGGTTCTGGATATTTTCAGCGTTCCCTATGCGCTGGGCTTATTTAAATTTGGCAACAGAATTAAGGGCTTATTGGTTTCTTACCAGGATAATCCTTTGATACATGATGTTTCAGCCCAGGTAATCATGGGTGGAATGCAGGCGACCGGCAGGTTGCCGGTATCAGCAGCTCCTGATTTCAAATTGGGCGATGGGATTACCACTTCCCCTCCAATACGCTTTGCTTTTGCCTCTCCGGAAGCGGTGGGTATGCGAGCTGCTGATCTGGCTGCAATTGACGATATGGCCAATGATGGTATCTTAAAGAAAGCGTACCCCGGCTGCCAGGTGCTTGTGGCCAAAAACGGCGTTGTCATTTATCATAAAGCTTTTGGTTACCATACTTACCAAAAGAGCGTCCCCGTTAAGCTGACAGATCTTTACGACCTGGCATCAATTACCAAAATAGCAGCTACCACACTTGCCGTGATGCATTTGTATGACGAAAAGCAAATAGAACCGGAGAAGCCTTTGTCTCAATATCTCAATTACCTCAACGGGACTGATAAGAGCCGGATGAGCGTGCGTGAAGTGATGGCACATCAGGCTGGTCTTCAGCCATGGATTCCTTTTTATAAACGAACGCTTAAAGGCGGCGCGCCGGATACAGCCATCTATAGTCATGTTTATTCCCTTAAATTTCCTGATAAGGTGGCCGACAGGCTATATATCCGCAACGGTTATCATAAAGTAATTTTCGATTCCATTGCGCATTCGCCTTTGCTGGGAAGCCTTAAATACAAATACAGCGACCTTGATTTCCTGCTGATGGGCGATGCTGTTGAACTTATTTCGGGTGAGCCACTGAATGTTTTCGTAAACGATATTTATTACAAGCCATTGGGACTGCCCACAATGGGCTACCATCCGCGTTGGCATTATAAAAGCAATCAGATCCCGCCGACAGAAGATGATACAATTTTCAGGAAGCAGGTGGTCCAGGGTGACGTGCATGATCCTGCAGCTGCCATGCTTGGCGGGGTGGCGGGGCATGCCGGCTTATTCTCTGATGCAAATGATCTCGCAGTGCTGATGCAGATGTTGTTGTGGAGAGGGGAGTATGGCGGCAGGCGTTATATCAGCCAGGCTGCTGTTGAGGAATTTACACGGGTGCAATTTCCACTCAATGATAACCGCAGGGGAATGGGATTTGATAAACCTGTGCTGGATAAGCACCAGGAAGGACCCTGCAGCAGCGAAGCTTCGTCACAGAGTTTCGGTCACTCCGGGTTCACAGGAACTTTTGTATGGACTGACCCGGCTGAACAATTGGTATATGTTTTTCTTTCCAACCGCGTATACCCTGATGCCGAGAACACCAAACTTGCCAAACTCAATATACGCACCAATATTCAAAAGCTTATTTATACAGCTATTAGAAATGGCAAACAATAATTTGCAAAACCTGGCTGACGATTGTCTCCCGCAAAATAACTATTCACGGGGTGACTTTAAGTCGCCCCGTGAATGCAACAACACCGCTGGCGCAAGTCTGTGACTTGTGCCACCAAAATTTAGCAGCCGGTTCACACCTCAGGTAACGTGAATTAGCATTGGCAAACAGGAATTTATTAACTAAATCAACACATATTATGGCAAAAATTACATTAGGCGGAAATCCAATCAATACAATTGGTAATCTCCCCGCAAAAGGAGCAAAAGCTCCCGATTTTAAACTTACCAAAACTGACCTCTCTGATCTGAAGCTCAGTGATCTGGCAGGTAAACGTGTTGTATTGAATATCTTCCCAAGCCTCGACACAGATGTTTGTGCGGCTTCGGTGCGGAAATTTAATGCTGAAGTTTCCGGATTAAAAAATACGGTAGTGGTTTGCGCTTCGCGCGATCTTCCTTTCGCTCACAAGCGTTTTTGCGTGGCTGAAGGACTTCAGCATGTCATCTCCGCTTCAGAACTCCGCGACAGCCATTTTGGCAAGGATTATGGTGTCCGCATCATCGACGGGGCTTTTTCCGGCCTGCTTTCACGTGCCGTTGTCATCATTGACGAAGCAGGGAAGGTAATCTATACCCAGCAGGTACCTGAAATTGCTCAGGAGCCCGATTATGCTGCAGCATTAAAAGTGCTGGCATAAATAAAAACGACTATCTTTGCGGCCCGCTGCGGATGTGTCGTAATTGGTAGCCGAGCCAGACTTAGGATCTGGTGCCGCAAGGCGTAAGGGTTCGAGTCCCTTCATCCGCACAAAACAATAATGCCTGTAATTGTCATGATTACAGGCATTTTTTATTCGATCTGGCCACAGCAGTTATATCGAAATCCGGTATGAAATCTTCAGCAGGAAAATGTTCTGGGGATAAATCTGAAACAATTGATTCATATTTTGGGAAAACTGAAAGTTCCCGGTTTTATCATCCCCTGTGCGGCCTTGCGACCAGACCAGGTAAACTGCTGATCCCGGGCGGTATTCCCAGCGCAGGACCAGGTTTGATTTGAACTGGAAAAAGTTGAAATCAGGATTGTCGAAACTGTAATCTGTTTTACCATCGCCATTCTCATCAACGGCATAAACATTGTCCTGCCCGTTGTATTTCAGTTCGGCGGTATTATATAGCTGGAAGCGGTCGGTGAATTTATCGGCCCTTGGTGCGGTGATGTTCTTGAATTCACGGTATTTTCCCGAAAAGATAAAGGGCTGTCCATAGTATTGGAATGACAGGTCAGGGCTCAGGCTCAGGTTGAGCCTGATGGATGCCCCGAAGGACTTCTGGTCAAGTGAAGCCATAACATAGCGCTTCTGGTTGCCAAAATCTACATTTTCAACATACTGGAGTTTTGTATCCGCTTTTGAATACCCCGGCTCAATAGAAATGGAAAGTGCATTTGCAGGCTTGTATGTAATACCGGCACTGTAATTTGAAGATGACTGGCTGTTCAGGTCGCCCCGGTAAAATGATGTATTCGCATAGAACTGGAGCTTTTTCCGGTTGTCTGTATTGACATATATCCAGTTATTCCATCCTCCGGGTGTGATGAGTGCCGGCCCACCCCTCAGGTCAGTGACGCCAAGGTTGGTCCCGTCCCTGTTAATGCCTGTGCCGAAGTACCAGAAATTCTTGAAATTCAGGTTCACATTCACATTTCCACCCTTATACAAGGTTTCTCCTGCGAAATTGAAACCTGACCATTGGTTGGTGCCTAAATTCACTGAACGGAAAATACCGAAGGGCTCCCATATCTGGTACCCGACCCAGAGCACCTGCTGAATAACATCCGCCTGACGTAAATACCCCATATCATTTAATTCAAGACCCGGAGAACGCCAGGTGAGCCAGGCGATATAGCGAAAATGACCTTTGCCGGTCTTGGCGAATTCCAGCGTTCCTCCCTGCCCGGTGAGGGATGTGCGGGATGAATCCACTTTCGGACCCTTTGTATCGGGACGCTGAAAGTAGCGAACCGATGACTCCTGGAGATCGGTGATGGCTTTTTCAGACCCTTTTATCGTGCTAAAAAGACCGTTGAACCTGATGTAATAATTTTTATGATCAAAATTTTGCACAAAATTTACCCCGCCGGTATAGGCCGATGTCGGTAGGAAATTCAGGACAGAGTCCGTAATCATGCGGTTTGTGGCCGTAAACATGCCTCCGATGACGGTATTTCCCTTGCCAATATCTTTTTGCAGACTGACAGCACTATAGTTTGTGAACGGTTCAACAGCTTCTTTCCGCCTGATTGTTTCAAGGTCGATTTCTGCGGTTTCTTTCTGGGTGAATGATTCGAGTGCTCCCACCGACCATCCGTCCCTGGTTTTACCCGATAGCTTAAAAGCACCTATAATATTTGCCTGGTCAGGGATTTTTGCGTATTCATTGTCTTTGAGATCCGGTGCGTAGTGAGGACTGCGCCCGATCCTCCTGGAGTAAAAGAGGTTGTCGCTGGAATTGGGGCCATCGCCACCTGTTGGTTTGAAATCAAACATGCTTTTGCCTTCGATAAAAAACGGTCGTTTTTCGGAAAAGAAAGTTTCATAGGCGCTCAGGTTCACCTGGGAAGGGTCGGCTTCCACCTGTCCAAAGTCGGGATTGATCGTATAATTAACGGTGAAATCATTTGTGATGCTGATTTTACCGTCGAGGCCAACCGTCATTTTATTGTTCTTCCCGGTGGAAAAAGGATTTCCTGCTTCCTTCTCATACCTGTCAGCCTTGGCAACACCATAAGGGATAAGTTCTATTTCCTTCTTTGGCAGCAGGTTTCTGATGCCGTGCAATTCGCCGAACAGGCTCACCCATCCTGATGCATCCCGGGGTATATGCTTCCAGATGGATTGTTCCTGCATCCGGTATATGTTCCGCCACACCTGCAAGCCCCATGTTTGCTCGGCTTTTTTCGAGAACCGGAGCTGGTTGAGGGGGATTTTCATTTCTGCTGTCCAGCCCAGGGAATCAACAGCTGTTTTAGCCTCCCACACGGGATCCCAGGTCAGATCCTGTGAATTATCATTCGTAATAATGGCATCACTCTTTACCCCGGCGGCATTTACGGTAAACTGAAATCCGGTGAGCTTATCGGCATAACTGTCCAGGGTAACTTCAACCATGTCACCATCTCCCTGGTCCCTGCGGGCAAGCCTTTTAACGATTAAAGACGGGTCTTTGTCAAAGGACCTTATCCCAATATAAATGTTGTTATCATCATAGAGGATTTTAAAGGCTGTCTGAAAGGTCGGAGGCTTGCCATCATAAGGTACACGTTGGGTGAAGTTGTTTCCCCATTCCACGGTTGACCATGCAGCATCATCAAGCAATCCGTCTATTACCGGCATATGGCCGGAAACTCTTGTTGTCGTGTAGGCTGTATTCTGACTATATCCAATACTAAGGATCAATAAAAGGAAACATATAATGGTAATTCTCTTCAAGGCGACTGGTATTATGCTGATGAAAACAGGAAGTTTTAAAATTGCATACTTATTGACGAAGTTCAGGTCAGAAAGTTACAGTGTTCCTGATTTTGTCAGGAGATAATCAGGCATGCGTCGCGAGACGCGCGCCAATTTTGAAGCTCAGCGAAATCAAATACGCGCCAGCAGGAAAGAAATATAAAAAATTCAACGCTGCTAAGCGTAGAATCCGGCTACGCTTCAGCATAACACGTTTTTTGAAAGCGTAGTCCAAGACAACGCTTAGCAATGGGCAAGTAACTGATGGCGCAAGTCTGAGACTTGTGCCTTGAAAATTGAACAGGTTTGGAATTGTAACAAAAAATTAATTGACATTTTTGTGTAGCATAAAATAATGGACAATGCTCGGGCACGCGGCGGGAGACGCGTGCCAGCCTTGTTGTTTTTCATATTATGGGTCCACAAAGAATGATTTTTTTTGCACTTTTCATTTTTCATCTCCGTGCCTCTCTGTGCTCTCCGAGTCTCCGTGGTAATTTTAATTTAAATCATACCCGGACACTTACTTCAGGATATTTCCAAACACTTTTCTGAATTTCTCCACTTTAGGTGCAATAACGACGGAACAATAAGGGGCATTGCCATTTTTGGCGAAATAATCCTGGTGATAATCTTCCGCCTTGTAAAAAGTACTGAAAGGGCTGATCTCTGTCACCACGGTCTTGCCGAATGTGTTTTCCTTGTTTAGTTTTTCCTTATAACCTTCGGCGATTTTGCGTTGTGCATCGTTGGTGTAGAAGATCACGGATCGGTATTGCTTTCCGACATCAGCTCCCTGCCGGTTGAGCTGGGTGGGATCGTGCACGGTCCAGAAAACTTCCAGCAATTTATCATAACTGATAACCTTAGGGTCATAAAGGATCTGGCAGACTTCGGCATGACCAGTTGTGCCGGTGCAG
>JBBRRV010000119.1:0-10004 GCA_038246075.1 Bacteroidales bacterium | reverse complement strand
CATGAAGAAGGTCGCAGGAACCCTCAAACTGGACCAGGCACAATACCGTGAACTTGAAGCATTTTCCAAATTCGGTTCCGACCTGGATGCCGCTACAAAAGCTGTACTCGACAAAGGCTCTCGCAATGTTGAAATCCTGAAGCAGGCTCAGTATTCACCGATGCCGGTGGAGAAGCAAATAGCCATCCTCTATTGCGGCACGCGCGGATT
This sequence comes from Bacteroidales bacterium, assembly GCA_038246075.1. Taxonomy (GTDB): domain Bacteria; phylum Bacteroidota; class Bacteroidia; order Bacteroidales; family DASVHX01; genus DASVHX01. The sequence goes on along the minus strand of JBBRRV010000119.1, from coordinate 9,794 downwards.
ACTGCAGAAAGTTCTGCTCAAGAATATCCGCACCTTTGAAGAAGAATTCCTGCATCACCTGGAACTTAAGCATAAGGATATGCTGAATACATTGCGCGAAGGCAAACTTACCGACGAAGCCATTGCTATTCTTGAGAAAGTGGCAAAGGAACTATCGGCTAAATATGAAAAATAATCCACTACCCTAACCATGGCGAATTTAAAGGAAGTACGCATTCGGATAGCTTCGGTTAAGTCGACCCAGCAGATCACCAGCGCCATGAAAATGGTGGCTGCTTCCAAGCTGCGCAGGGCTCAGAATGCAATCGTGAAGCTGAGGCCTTTTGCTGGTAAGCTCACCGAGTTGCTTCAGAAAATCAGTGCAAGCCTCGAAAACGATATCGACAATATTTACGGCCTGAAACGTGAGCCTGAAAAAGTACTGCTCATTGTCATTGCATCCAACCGTGGACTCTGCGGTGCCTTTAACGCCAATGTCATAAAATCAGCCAACAACCTGATCTCAAACACCTATGCACAGGCCAATAAAAACGGGAACCTGTGGGTGGCAACTTTTGGGAAAAAGGTGACTGAATACTACCAGAAAAAATCGATCAAAATACTCGGTTCATACGATGATGTTTATGATAACCTGGTTTTCGAAAATGTTGCGCCCTTTGCAGAAAGCTTTATGAAAGCTTTTACCGACAAGGAATTCGACCGCATCATCCTGGTTTACAACCAATTTAAGAATGCGGTTGTGCAAAATCTCGTGAACGAACAGTTCCTGCCCATCGAACCATTGCCAGTTGATCCGGCAGCTAAAGGCATCATGCTGGATTATATTTTCGAGCCCAGCCAGGAGGAGATCATGCGTGAACTCATCCCACGATCGCTCAAGATCCAGCTTTACAAAGCACTTCTGGACTCTTTTGCTTCCGAGCAGGGCGCCAGGATGACATCCATGGCACAGGCTACCGACAATGCAACGGACTTGCTGAAGGAACTCCAACTTGCCTATAACAAGGCACGTCAATGGGCCATTACAAAGGAGATACTCGAAATCGTAAGCGGAGCGGAAGCATTAAAATCCTGATGATCCTCCAACAATTCGGGGAATAACTTGTTATTATCCTGTAAACGGACTGATAAGAGTTGAAACCTTAAAATCATCAAGATATGATCAATAAGAATGTCGAAAAAGCAATCATTCTTCAGATAAAAAACGAAGAGCATTCCTCGCGGATATACATGGCCATGGCTTCATGGTGTGAAGTTAACGGCTTTAGAGGCGCGTCTGATTATCTTTACAAACAGGCCGATGAGGAGCGTTTCCACATGCTTAAATTCATCAAATACGTAAACGACCGGGGTGGATATGCGCTGCTGTCGCCACTCGAAACACCTGGAGCGGAATTCGCTTCGCTGCATGTAGTGTTTGAACAGGTAATGAAACACGAAGAATTTATCACCGCTTCAATCAACAAACTGTACGAGATTGCCTTGCATGAAAAGGACTATACCTCGGGCAATTTCCTGCAATGGTACATCAACGAGCAGATTGAGGAAGAAACAACCGTACATGGTATCCTTGACAAGATGAAACTTGCAGGTACCGAAGCGGGGGGAATGTTCCATGTTGACAAGGATCTGGCGGCCATGGCAGCAGCCAAAGTAGTGGGCACGATAACTTCTGCTACTTAAGCTTTCCTCCGTGCAATATCACCCTTTGCCTTGCTCCCGATCTGGTCAACAAGGTTTGTATACCATTTCCGGCCGAATTTACGGATAAGTGGCTCCTTTAGGAATACATACAGGGGAACATCCAGTCGGCGGCCATTGATAAGGGCATAGCGGCATACATTCCATTCGTGATAATTTACCACTTCTTCTTTGCGGCTTAACCTGATGCGCACCGGATAAAGGTGGCACGAAACGGGCTTTTGAAATTTGATGCGCCCGGCTATGTAAGCCTTTTCGATGGCGCAAACGGCGGTATCATTTTCAAAAATAACGAAAGCACATTCTTTATTGTTGACCAGTGGCGTAACAAAAGCTCCGTTGGCGTCATAATCAAATACCCCGATGCGCTCCACTTCGGCCAACCCTGCATCGTTCATGAAAGGCTTTACCTCTTCCAGGCAATCTTCTAAAATACTGATCTCCTCTTCATCAAGCGGCGCACCTGCATCACCTTCCACACAGCAGGCCCCGTGGCATTTCTTCAGGTCGCATACGAATTTCACGAGCGACAGATCGTCGGAAACAAGATTATTTTCTATACATAGCATTTTGCAAAAGTAACTATTGTAATGATGTGGTATAGGGATATGCCAAATTGCTTTATTCAGTAAGGAGGCAAAGTTATGCCGGCCGAACAAAAAAGCTGCGTTTTTGTTTGATTAGTTTAATACTTGAGTATTGTATCCCCCCGGATGAACCAACTATAATAGTGTACATAAACCTGATTGAATATCTGCGCTTTAACAAGCGCTTTCAAAAAATATTTCATGATTGAATCCCTCTCCCTGACGATTCTTCTGATTATATTTACTTCATGTGCAGTGGCCATATGGTTTGCAGGGATAAAATTATCCGAAACAGCGGATATCCTTTCCACACATTTTAACCTGGGTGAAGCATTGGGCGGCATGATCCTGCTCGCCATTGTGACAAACCTCCCTGAAATTGCCATTACCATAAGTGCTGCATTGCAGCATCACCTTGAACTAGCCATCGGAAACATCCTGGGAGGAATTGCCCTTCAAACTTTAGTGCTTGTTGTGCTGGATGTATTTGGCCTGGGGAAAAAAGATGCGCTCACCTACCGGGCGGCCTCCCTGGTATTGGTGCTGGAAGGTATTTTAGTTATTACCGTTCTTACATTAGTGGTTATTGGCAATCAGTTGAGTCCATCGGTCATTTACCTGGGCATCGCGCCGATTGATGTGGCAATTGTTCTGGTTTGGGTAGCCGGTATATATATGATCGGAAAAGCAAGAACTGATTTACCCTGGCATAAACTGGGTGTTCTCCCGGGTAGCCAGAAAGAAAAGAGAGGACACTGCAGGAAAAAGAAATATGACGCGGCCATAAAAAAAGGCAAGCGTATTTCATGGGTTATGTTTGTTTTTGCATTTTGCTCACTGGTCACCTTAGTTGCAGGTGTTGGCCTGGAAGAAAGCGGCAATGCCATAGCAGGTCAGATAGGAATGACAGGCGTATTGTTCGGAGCTACAGTCTTAGCTGCTGCCACTTCCCTGCCCGAAGTTTCGACAGGTCTGGCTTCCATAAAACTGAAGGATTATCAGATGGCGGTGAGCGATATTTTCGGAGGCAATTCATTTTTGCCTGTTTTGTTCATGTTGGCAACGGTTCTCTCGGGAAAGTCTGTCCTTCCGCTGGCGCATAAAACAGACATTTACCTTACCGGGTTGGCTGTCCTGCTTACCATCATCTATATCATCGGGTTAATGTTTCGTCCGCGAAAACAACTGCTGTGGATGGGTATCGACTCATTTGTTGTCATGCTTGTTTACTTAGCCGGATTGCTGGGATTGTTTGTGATTTCTTAGTTGTGTTAAAGGGGTAAGGTGGTAAGAGGGTAAAAAATCTTAAATTTGATCTGCCTGAAATGGCTGCTTAAAATCATTTCTTATCAAATTCATCACTTATGCAAGAATTACTGAATAACAACTATCTAAGCATTATCTTTAGCACGCTCTCGGTATATCTGTTTATTGTCATCGCCATACGTTTCTTTGGCAAAAAGGAACTGGCACAGCTATCGGTAGTCGACCTTGTTTTTATCCTGCTCATCAGCAATGCCGTCCAAAATGCAATGGTAGGCCCTGACGCTACACTCCTGGGCGGACTGGTTGCCGCTTCTACCTTGTTCATTGTCAATTACATGCTGAAGTATCTTCAATACAAATTTCCGAAGTTCAAGAAGGCTGTCCAGGGTGATGCCACGATGCTGGTTTATAAGGGGAAGATCCTTAGCTCGCACATGAAAATGGTAAAAATCAGCCAGGACGAACTCATGGAAGCTATAAGGGAGCATGGCGTTGCATCTGTAAAGGACGTCGACCTGGCCATTATGGAAGTGGATGGAAGTATCAGCGTTCTTTCCCAGAAGTATCAGAAAAGAACTGTTAAACGGCGCCAGCCACATAGGGTTCTGACCAAACAGGGATAAAGGAACTTGACGGCTTTCACTTCCTGCTAATTAAACTATATTTAACTGATAAACAGCTAATTATATCTTTCAGATAAGTTCCAGATTCCAAATTCCAAATTCAAAGTGCCAAGTCCCCGGTTCCAAATTTCAGGTCCAAAAATTCGTGGTTTAAGGTCGATATTGGCATCAACCGTCCCTCGTCCCTCGCCCCGCGTCCCTCGCCCCATTCTTACTTAAAGTTAATTCCACTGTGAGCGATTATTTAACGATGGGCGTCTTATTACTTTTCACTTTTCATTTTTCATTTTTCACTTTTCATTTCCGTACCTTTGAGCCATGGCAAACAACGAAGAAGTATTTAAAAAGATCATTTCCCATTGCAAAGAGTATGGGTTTGTATTTCCCTCAAGCGAAATTTACGATGGCATCAGCGCCGTATACGACTATGGCCAGCAGGGCGTAGAACTCAAGAATAATATCCGCCAGTACTGGTGGAAATCCATGGTTCAGTTCCACGAGAATATCGTTGGCCTCGACTCGGCCATCTTTATGCACCCCACCATCTGGAAAGCTTCCGGCCATGTGGATGCCTTCAATGATCCCCTCATTGACAATAAGGATTCGAAAAAGCGTTACCGTGCCGATGTACTTGTAGAAGATTACATGGCCAAAATACAGGATAAGATCGACAAGGAACTGGAAAAAGCCTCAAAGCGCTTTGGTGAATCCTTCGACCGCGACCAGTACATAGCCACCAATCCACGGGTGATGGAATATCAGTCAAGGATCGATTCGGCAGGACACCGCCTGTATACAGCCATGGAAGCCAACGATCTTGTGGGTTTTAAGCAACTTATAGAAGATCTCGAAATTGTATGTCCCATCTCCGGTACACGAAACTGGACGGATGTGCGGCAGTTCAACCTCATGTTTTCCACACAGATGGGTTCCCTAAGTGAGGATACGAATATCATATACCTCAGACCGGAAACAGCCCAGGGCATTTTTGTGAATTACATGAATGTTCAAAAAACCGGCCGGATGAAGATACCATTCGGCATTGCCCAGACAGGAAAAGCTTTTCGCAATGAGATCGTGGCAAGGCAGTTTATTTTCCGCATGCGCGAATTTGAACAGATGGAAATGCAGTATTTCGTGCGCCCGGGCGAGGAACTCAAATGGTTCGAATACTGGAAGGCCGAGCGGATGAAATGGCATCTTTCGCTGGGAATGCCTGCCAGCAAATACAAATTCCATAATCACGAAAAGCTGGCGCATTATGCCAATGCCGCCACCGATATTGAATTCGAATTCCCGTTTGGTTTTAAGGAACTGGAAGGGATACATTCGCGCACTGATTTCGACCTGAATGCACATCAGACATTTTCCGGTAAAAAACTCCAGTATTTCGACCCGGAACTCAATGAAAGTTATGTTCCTTACGTGGTGGAAACATCCATCGGCCTCGACCGCACCTTTCTGGCCATACTCAGCTATGCCTACACCGAGGAGAAACTGGCAGATGGCAGTGAGCGCATCGTTTTGCGCCTGCCCCCGGTACTTGCCCCTGTAAAAGCCGCCGTACTGCCGCTTGTGGCCAAGGATGGCCTGCCCGAAAAGGCAAGGGAGATCATGGAAATGCTCAAGATCGACTATATGTGCCAGTACGAAGAAAAAGATTCGATCGGCCGCAGATATCGCCGCCAGGATGCCATCGGCACACCTTATTGCATCACCATCGATCACCAGACCCTGGAAGATAATACAGTAACCATCCGCGAACGCGATACCATGAAACAGGAGCGCATCTCAACGGCAGAAATTAAAGCGATCATTGCTGAGCGGATCAGGACGAATAAGTAGCGCACGAGGGAGCGATGGGGCGAGTGTACGACTGCACGGCTGCATGGCTGCATGGCTGCATGAGGGAGCGAGGAAGTGATGAAGTGATTGGGCGAGTGTACGACTGCACGATGGAGCGATGGAGCGATAGAGCGAGGGAGCGAGGGAGCGAGGGATCAACTTCTCAACACGACAATGGGAGAGCACACTGACAGGAAAACAACCGGATTTATTTCTTGTTGAAATCGCTCATGGTGCGGTCAACGCCCTGCAGCACAAAGCTTTTGATCATTTCTACAGCCTGGTCGATACGGGGTAGCAGGATCTTTTCTTCTTGCTTGCTCCAGCGTCCTAGCACATAATCCACCTGGAATCCGCGGGCAAAATCGCTGCCAATGCCAATTCTGAGTCGGGCAAATTCGGAAATGCCGAAGGTTTCAATGATATGATTCATTCCGTTGTGGCTGCCGCCACTTCCGCGTGGCTTAAGGCGCAAGGCACCAAGCTCAAGGTCGAGATCATCAGTAACCACAAGCAAATTTTCCATCGGAATCTTTTCTTTATCAAGCCAGTATTTTACGGCTTTTCCACTCAGGTTCATAAAAGTGGTAGGCTTGATCAGGATCAGGGTACGTCCCTTTATTTTCATCTCGGCAACAGCTGCCAGCCGTTGGGTTGTAAAGGATACTTTTACATCCCTGGCAAGCGCATCAAGTGCCACGAAACCAATGTTGTGGCGGGTATTTTCGTATTCAGCACCTATATTCCCAAGCCCGGCGATCAAAAATTTCATGAAACGAGAATTTAAAAAAAGAAGGTATAAAGTTAAGGGTTCTCAACTTTATACCTTCTAAAAAATATAAATGCCTGATTTATTTGGCGGCTGCTTTTGGAGCAGCACCAGGAGTAGCACCAGGTTCTGCTTCAGTAGCAGCTGCACGTGTGGATTTAACCATGACAATAACGGTGCTTTTAACATCGAGAAATTCGACGTTTTTCAGCTTCATCTCACTCACTTTAATGACATCGCCGATATCGAGTTTTTCAACATTGACAATGATTTCGTCGGGGAGGTGTTCCTGCATGGCACGTACTTTAAGTTTGCGGAGTTTTGTAACGATTTTTCCGCCTTTCAGCACACCTGCAGATACACCCTGGAGTTTAACAGGAATAGGAATAATAACTGGTTTCCTCTTGGTGAGTTCGAGGAAATCGGCATGTAAAACTTTATCGGAGATGGGATGATACTGAACATCCTGGAGAATGGTATCGTATTCCTTGCCACCAATGGTAAGTTTAATAATGTAAGATCCTGGGTTGAAAAGGATCGGTTCGAAACTCTTTTCCCCGGTTACAAAATGGATCTGATCTTTGCCGCCATATAACACACATGGAACCGTGGCTTCATCACGACATTTCTTTGCATCTTTTTTCCCTACGTTCTCGCGCGGAGAACCGCTAACAGATACTGATTTCATTAATTTGATTGTTTAGGTTAATATTAAGGTTTGAATTTAAAAAGCGATGATATGGATTCATAATTATGAACCCGGCCGATAACATCGGCAAGCAGGTCGGCAGTTGTGAGGACCTTTATTTTTGTACATTCCTTACGCAGCGGAATGGTGTCGCTGACAATGACTTCGGTAAAATCTGAATTCTCGATACGATCGATGGCAGTACCCGAAAGTATGGGATGCGTGCAGAAAGCGCGGACACTGGAAGCGCCGTTGGTGAGCATAAGCGTTGCGGCCCTGGTAATGGTGGTGCCGGTATCGATAATATCGTCGAGCATAATGACATCCTTGCCGCGTACATCACCGATCAGCTGCATGGTATCAATCTGGTTGGCTTTGGAGCGTTGCTTATAACACATGACGAAGCCACAATCAAAAATCTTGGCATAGGCAGCTGCACGTCGCGTTCCTCCCGTATCAGGCGAAGCAAAAACCATGTTAGGCAGGTCAAGCTGCTTCATATAGGGAATGAAAATAGACGAAGCATACAGGTGATCCACCGGAACGTCAAAGAAACCCTGGATCTGGTCGGCATGAAGATCGATGGTGATGACGCGTTGCACACCGGCAGCCGTAAGCAGGTTAGCGACCAGTTTGGCAGCTATGGACACGCGTGGCTTGTCCTTGCGGTCCTGACGTGCATAACCATAATAGGGAATCACAGCAATGATGTGCCTGGCAGAAGCCCTTTTGGCAGCATCAATCATCATCAACAGTTCGAAAAGGTTATCGGTAGGTGCGAATGTAGACTGAATAATAAAAATGTCATTTCCGCGAATGTTATCTTCGAAGGAGGGCTGAAATTCGCCGTCCGAAAATTCCGTAATCACCACTTCCCCAAGCTTTTTTCCATAACTGGCGGCAATTTTTTCGGCCAGGTAATGCGTAGCTCTACCTGAAAAAATGTTAACCAATGTAGCCATAGTGGATGTGTTTTGATGAAATTGCATTGAATGGGTGCAAAATTAGGAAAATATTCAACATGCGACTAATCAATCCGGTAATGAAGGCAATTTTCGTCTGAAAGGAATGCTTATGAATAAAATATACTATCTTTGCCGCCCTGCTGAACAATTTCAGGCCCGAGTGGCGGAATTGGTAGACGCGTCGGTCTCAAAAACCGATGAGCGAAAGTTCGTGCCGGTTCGATTCCGGCCTCGGGTACAGAAAGCCTCGCATTAGCGGGGCTTTTCGCGTTTTGGAGTAACTTTTGGAGTAACTTTTTAAAGGAAATCAAGGCCTGGTCGGTATTTGCGACCAGGCATTTTTTTCATCAACAAGCCATACCACCGGCATTTTTCTTGGCGGAAAGCAGGCTATAGGCTCCTTTGATGACGACTTTCGCTGCTTTGATATCGAAGCCTTCAGGTAAAATAACCTCTGTATAGGTTCCGTCACTGATCCCTTTATGGACTTCCACCATCCGGTATTCGGTAAAAGGTTTCCCGCCTTCTACTTTGTCCTTGCTGAAAACGAAGATGTAATCTTTTTCCTCAAAATTTACAATGGCTTCGGCAGGAAGGGTTGCTGCCACTTTTCCGGATGATTCGATGATGGCATTTACATACATACCAGGTATTACATTTTTGCATCCACTTGTGACATTTGCATACACCTTGTAACTTTTATCGGCGTTGATCGCTTTGCCTGTCTGTGAGATGACCGCTTCATGCTCTTCGGTTTCATTGTTGATATAGAAGTGTATTTTCTGGTCTTTGGCAACTTTGTCCGCATCTTTTTCAAACAAGGTGAGCTCGAGAAAAAGCTTATCGGTATTCACAATCTCGAAGAGTACATCGGATGGCGAGACGAATTTGCCAATGTTCACATTTACAGCTTTTACAAAACCGTTAATGGGCGATACCAAAGCAATGCTCCTGCTGATATTGGCATCCTGAAGCCGGGCCGGGTTGATGCCGATCATGGTGAGTTTCTGCTCCAGGGCGCTTACCTGCGATTTCAGGATTTTATATTCTGCCGTAGTCTGCTGAAAAGTCTTGGCAGCACTCACATTTTCTTTAAAAAGCTCTGCTTGCCGCTTGTATTCTGTTTCCATGTATTCAAGCCGGCTGCTGCTTTCGAGGAAGCTTTGCTGCAGCTCAATAAATTCCGGGTTCTCGATGATGGCAAGCGTCTGACCTTTTCTGACGGCACTACCCGGCACAAGGCTGGCACTTTTAATGAAGCCTCCCATTGGAACACAAACGGTCGCATGGCTCTGGGGAGGAACAGCGATGATTCCGCTTACTTTCAGCGTCCCGCTCAGGGTATGCTCT
>JBBRRV010000118.1:0-10112 GCA_038246075.1 Bacteroidales bacterium | reverse complement strand
AGAGCTCACTTCAATAAAGCAATGGGTGCAGCCGCTGTCGGCCATCCTGCGTAAAAGGGCGTTCAGCTCAATGGCATCCGGTGTCGTATGTGTGGCAGCGATGATCTCCTCGTCGATAAGGTTACGGACCGTGGAGAGGAGTCCTGTATGATAGCCCAGCTCACGGAAGAGCTGATGGAGTAATGTTGCAATGGTTGTCTTGCCGTTTGTGCCGGTAACACCTACCAGGTGCAAACCGGCAGAGGGGTTATCGTAAAAATTGGATGCCATGATACCCAGGGCCAGGCTGCTATCACTCACCTTTACATAGGTTACGCCTTCAGAAAAGCTGTCCGGCATCTCTTCACATACAACCGCTTTTGCGCCGTCAGCTACTGCTGATGTTATAAAGAGATGCCCGTCGGAGGCAGTGCCTTTGAGAGCCACGAAAAGACAGCCGGGTGTAACTTTGCGCGAGTCGAGGGCAATACCGGTTATTTCAACATCGGTAGTTCCTGACACTTTTACAAGCCCTGATTTGTACAATATGTCCTTTAGTATTCTCATGTGCTTATAGTTGTTGCGGTTGGACTCCAAGGTCAAGTTGAATAAGGCTTCCTGGAATCGCTTTTGTGCCGGCCTGAATAGATTGTTTTTTCACAAATCCCCTTCCTGAAAAGTTGACTTTTATGCCGTTTTTCCCGAGCATATACGCGGCATCCCGGGCACAAAGACCGGTTACATCGGGAACAACTCCTTCTGCCTGCTCAAGGCTTTCAAGTTTTATCCCTGCGCCTTCCATGGTAGGTTGAGCCCAGCTGTTATCGTTCATTGCTGCCGTAGCGGGTTGGTTTATCGTATGGTAGAGTTGTTCCAGGTCATTTCGATAGCCGGGCTTAAGGGGAGGTGCCTTTACGGTCGAAAGTGTATCCAGCCATTTGAGCCCCATTTGAAGGTCGGTGGCATATACTTTATCTGCAATCTCTTTGAAAACAGGCGCTGCTATCGTTGACCCGTAGTAATCGCCATTGGTTGGGTTGTTGATGACCACGATACAGGAATAACGGGGATTATCGGCCGGGAAATAACCTACAAAGGAGCCTTTGTAGTTTGATTTGTTGTAGCCGTTATTTTCGCTGGCTACCTGGGCTGTCCCGGTCTTACCTGCAATGCGGTAAACCCCATTTTTCAGTGCACGGCCGGTGCCGTGTTCAACGACACCTTCCAGTAATTTTCTGGCCATAAGGATGGCGGCAGGGGATGCAATGGCCGGATTAATGACCTGTACATTGAAAGCACGGTATACCTGGGTGGCCGAACGTATCTCCTGGACGAACTGGGGCCGCACCATCACACCACCATTTGCAACTGCATTGTAAAAAGTAAGTATCTGCAACGGGGTAAGGGCTACTTCATAACCTATAGACATCCATGGTAATGATACTTTTGACCAACTGCGGTTTTTGGTATTCTTGATCTGCGGATAGCCTTCCCCATCGATTTCAAGGTGGAGGGGTTTGTTTACAGAGAAACTATAAAGCCGGTCGATAAATTTTTGCGGATCGTTTCTGTAGGCCTTGGTAATAATTAGCGAAACGCCGACGTTCGACGACTTCTCGAAAGAGCGCTGAACAGTAAGCCAGGTGTAACCTCCCGGGTGAGAATCTTTCATGATGCGGTTGGCGTAACGTGTGCCCACCCCTCCATTGGTATTCACCGAATCGGAAAGTTTTATTCTTTTGTCATCCAATGCGGCAAGCAGGGAAAACAGCTTAAAGGTGGAACCCGGTTCAGAGCTTTCGCCGATGGCATAATTATATTTTTCAGAGTAGGTGCCGTCGGGGTTTCGGCCAAGATTGGCAATGGCTTTAATTTTCCCTGTTTTTACTTCCATCAGGATGGCACAGCCATGGTCGGCAGCATTGATGATGAGCTGCCGCTCCAATGCATCCTCTGCCACGTCCTGGATATTGATATCAATAGATGTTAAAATGTCGCGGCCTGTCCTTGGTTCTATTTCGTTTTCATGATTTAATGGCCTCCACATGCCGTTGGGCAGGCGCTGCATCAGACGCTTCCCGCTCGTACCTTCCAGCGTTTTTCCATATGCACCTTCAATGCCAAGGTCGTTCTTGTTGCCTTCCTTATCCCAGCCAATGGTACGGAAAGCAAGCTGGTCAAAAGGCAGGACACGCTTGTTTACGGCCATTGCCACAAGGCCGCCCTTATTTTTGCCTAAATTAAAGAGCGGCAGTGTGCGGATTTGTTTTAACTGATCATAAGTGACATTCCTTTTCAGCAGGAAATACCTGTTACCGGTCTCGTAAGCCTTTTTCAGGGCTGATTTATATTCACGGGGCGTGCGGTCACTGAAAACATTTGCCAGCCCCTGGGCCAGAAAACCAACATTATCATTGAATAATTCTTCGGTTATGCCTTCGCCTTTTGAGTCGAACCGAAGCTCGAAAATGGGCACCGAGGTTGCCAGAAAGCTTCCATCTGCGTCATATAAATTACCCCGCATGGCTTCGATATCCATATAACGGTATGACATCTTTTCAGCTTTTGCCTTCCACATCGCACCCTGCACAAACTGAATGTACATGATGCGCCCGACAATGGCCAGACCGTATAGGAATACCAACAGGTAAATGAGCTTTACCCTCCACATGATATCCTTACGGTGCTCGTTCATCAGGTTTCAGCGTTAATTTTTGTCATTATTCTCAGGTACCATGATTTTACGTGGCGGAACTTTTAGCTCCTTCAGACCGGTATTCACCAGTTTCTGCGCAAGTTCCGATTGACGGCTCACATTCATAAGTCGGGAATGCGTGCTGATGTATGCGTAGCGGTATTCTTCGTTTGCTTTTTTGATGCGGGTACTTTCGATAATAACCTTATCGGCATTGTAGGAGTTAGCGATGTACAAAACTGCTATCAGTACGATGAAGAAGAGGAAAGGCAGCTGATTTACTGCCCGGTCGCGTGTAAGTATTGTTCCCTGGATGATCGACTTCAGGGGGGTGATTTTTTTTCTTTTAGGCTTCGGTTTCTCTTGTGCCGGAATCTCCGCGGAAATGCTTTGGTTGTTTTCCATATCAGCGCTTTTCTGCTATTCTCAGTTTGGCACTCCGCGAACGGCTGTTAACTGTGACTTCTGCTTCTGTGGGTTCAATGGGCTTGCGCGATATAAGCCTGAAAGGCTGTTGCACATTACCATAGAAATCTTTTTCAACGACACCTTCGAAATTTCCGGCACGCATAAAATTCTTTACCAGCCGGTCTTCCAGTGAATGATAAGCGATGACGACCAATCTGCCACCAGGTTTCAGAATGTCATTGCTCTGGCGGAGCAATTCCTTGAGGACCTCCAGTTCATCGTTTACTTCAATGCGCAAAGCCTGGAAGATGCGTGCAAAGAACTGATTCTCCTTCCCGCGGGGAGCGCATGAATTTACGGCACTCTTGAATTGATTGACAGTAGATATCTCTTTCTCCCGTCGGCTTTCGGTGATCAGGTAAGCCAGTTTACCGGCATTGTGCAGTTCGCCGAACTGACTGAATACATCACGGAGTTGTTCTGTTGTGTAGGTGTTTAATACATATTTGGCCGAAAGGCTTTTCTTGCGGTCCATGCGCAAATCAAGTTCTATATCATCAAAGCGGATTGAAAATCCACGGTCAGGCACATCGATCTGGTGTGATGAAATGCCCAGGTCGGCCAGTATCCCATCCACAGGCATTGCTTTGTAAAGCCTGAGGAAGTTTTTCATATACCTGAAATTCTGATGGATCAGCATAAAACGGCTGTCGTCGATGGCATTCTTCAGGGCATCTTCATCCTGGTCGAATCCGATCAGGCGGCCATTAGGACCAAGTTGTTTCAGGATCTCGCGTGAATGACCTCCACCACCGTAGGTTACATCTACATAGATGCCGTCGGGGTTGATGGCCAGCCCTTCGAGTGTCTCTTTCAGCATAACGGGGATGTGGTACATAGCTTAGTCTTCTGTTTGGATATTACCCATTACTTCTTCGGCTAAAGAGGAAAAATCCTCCGGTGTCATTTCACTCACCTTAGCTTCATATTTATCCTTGTTCCAAATTTCAATCCTGTTAATGGCCGAAGTGAGCATCACTTCCGACCGGATCTCTCCAAAATTGATGAGGTCCTTTGGAATCAGCAGGCGACCCGTAGTGTCGAGACTCACCTCCCTTGCCCCGGCCATAAAAACGCGGATAAAATCGGTGTTCTTTTTAGAAAAGCGGTTCAACTTGTTCACCCCTTTTACTTCATTATTCCATTCTGAGCGGGGGAACAGTTCCAGACATTTCTGGAAAATACTCCGTTTTATCACGAACCCTTCGCCCAGTATAGCTGTAAGCTGATTTTTAAGCGCGACAGGGAACAGTAGCCGTCCTTTTGCATCAACCTTGCACTCCTGATCACCAATTAGTTCGATCATTATTACTGCTCCTTAAATATGGGGTAAATATAGGTAAGAAAAACCACTTTTAGCCACATAATACCACTTTTTTATCAACAATCGGTGAAGAGGATATTCTGAACCGGGTTTTATGATCAGGGAATTGTGAGGTTTACCATCCTCGAAACCTGAACTATGCGTAATTCCCGGAGGAACAAACAAGTAAGGGCAAGCTTACTTTAGCCATTTGCAGCCGATTTATGCTTAAATTTGCTTTTTACCATACATGGGGTCCCATGCTGATAAAAGACGATCATTATTTAAAAAGGGCACGAACAGAAACTGACTCATGCCTGGAGGATGGGCGAGGGACAAGGGGCGAGGGACGAGGGGCGATTAGCGATTAGCGATTGGCGATTGGGCGGGTGGCGAGATTTACCTTGGAACCTGGAATCTGAAACCTGGAACTTAAATAGAAGATATAATTAGCTGTTTATTAGAGACATAAATTCCATTTAGATAAAGGACAAGCATGCATGGATGAAAATGATAAGATCATAGAAAGCAGTGATAAATTTATTGATATCGAGCGTGTTATAGCAGGTAAAAATCCTGCTTTGCTCAAGGTGCTGCCGGGTTTTATCCTGAATTATCTGAAACGGGTCATTCACCAGCAGGATCTCAATGCTGCCGTATATGCCAACCGTGAAAAGCAGGGTCTCGATTTTGTGGATGCTATTCTGGAGGAATTTGGTGCTAAAATAAGTACCGTCGGACGCTCCAATATTACCAAAGAGGGCAGGTACCTGATCGCTTCGAACCATCCGCTCGGCGGACTGGATGGTATAGCGCTTATGGGCGTGGTTGGTAAAGTGAGAAAAGATATTATTTTCCCTGTGAATGATCTTTTGATGAATGTTCCGAATCTGTCCACACTTTTCATTCCCGTGAATAAACATGGCAGCAATGCCTCAAATGTTTCAGTGTTTGAGGATACTTTTGCCTCTGACAAAACGCTGCTCTACTTCCCTGCAGGATTATGTTCGCGAAAGCAGTCGGGAAAAATATCCGACCTGGAATGGAAAAAGAGTTTCATTACCAAAGCCCGCAAGCACCAGCGCGATATCATACCTACTCACATCGACGGACGAAATTCAGGTTTCTTTTACAATCTTGCAAATCTCCGGAAACGACTGGGCATCAAGGCAAATATCGAAATGATTTACCTCGTGGATGAAATGTATCATCAAAAGAACAAGGACGTTAAGATCATTTTCGGGAAGCCCATTTCATACCTTATCTTTGACAAACGATATACTGACACGCAATGGGCACAACTTGTAAAAGATTTTGTTTATACACTTGAACAAAACCCTGACGGGACATTCCCATATGCCATTGCGCAATGATCATGAAATGAATGCAATACTTATTAATTACTTTATGCCATGCAACCCATAATAGAACCGATAGACAAGCAACTGCTGGAGCAGGAACTTACACCTGATAAGTTTGTGCGGAATACCAATAACGGGAATAATGAAATATACATTGTTACCTGGCATAACGCCCCGGCGGTTACGCGTGAAATAGGGCGGCTGCGTGAAATTACCTTCAGGGATGCAGGTGGTGGAACCGGAAAGGACTGCGACCTTGATGAATTTGACACTGCAGAGGTTCCCTTTCAGCAACTTCTGGTATGGAACCCACGGGAAAAGGAAATTATAGGAGGCTATCGTTTCATTCACGGCAAAACACTTAAAATTCATACTGACAACACAGTGGATACGCCTACAGCGGAGTTATTCAGGTTTTCCCCTGATTTCATCAGTGATTTTCTTCCCTATACCATCGAATTGGGCAGGTCCTATGTGCAACCGGCCTATCAGCCCACCATCAATATCAGGAAGGGCATGTATTCCCTTGATAATATCTGGAACGGGCTGGGCGCTATCGCCATGAGCCATCCTGATGTAAAGTATTTCTTCGGCAAGATCACCATGTATCCTCATTACAATATTGAAGCCAGGGATATCATCCTGTATTTCATGAAGAAGTATTTTGCCGACAAGGGAAACCTGGTTTCACCGATTTTTCCTTTGAAGCAGGTTTTTGACCAGCAAAAGCTTGAGGCGATGTTCGACGGAGGAAATTATGAAAAGGATTACAAAATCCTGGTGCACCAGGTCCGGCACCGGGGCGAGAATATTCCTCCGCTGGTCAATGCTTATATGAATTTATCATCAACCATGTTGTGCTTTGGTACAGCATTGAATCCGGGTTTTGGAGATGTGGAGGAAACAGGTATCCTGGTGACCATTGACGATATTTATGATTTTAAAAAAGAACGGCATTTTACCATGCCCGGCAAGTAGAATTTTTACACAAAAAGTATATGGACGCTAAATATGCATCAAGTTGCACAGAATGGGAAAAATGTCCCGAAACTACTTTGCCGGAGTATGCTTTCATCGGGCGTTCAAATGTAGGGAAGTCGTCGCTTATCAATATGCTTACAGGCACACGTGGTCTGGCGCGTACTTCCAATACGCCCGGGAAAACAAGGCTTATTAACCACTTTATCATAGATGCATCATGGTACCTGGTGGATTTGCCCGGCTACGGTTTTGCAAAGGTGGGCAAAAAGGACAGGGCTGAATGGGAAGCAATGATCCGTCAATACCTTACCAACCGTGCCAACCTTGTTTACATCTTTTTACTGATCGATATCAGGCTGGAGCCTCAGAAATCAGATCTGAGTTTTATGGAATGGATGGCCGTGAAAGAACTACCCTTTGTGCTTGTTTTCACAAAAGCTGATAAACTCTCCAGGGACAAACTGCGCAAGAGCCAGAAAATTTACCTGGATGCCTTAAAAGAAGAATGGGAGGAACTTCCTCCCATCTATATCACATCTTCGGTGGATAAAGCAGGCAAGGAAAGCATCCTGAACCTTATTGCTGAATCCAACCAACAGTACCTTGCTGCAACAGCAAGATAAAACCGGGCGCTGTTACTTGAACTGAAGTAGTATTTGTTTCCGCGAAACCAATTCTCCTGTTTTGACGAGTACTTTATAAATCACCCCGTCCGCATCAGCCCTTACATTGTTCAACATCTTCATCGCTTCAAGTTCAAGGAGGATGTCCCCTTTTTTTACCTTGCTGCCATCTTTGATGTTAATCTTCCTTATGGTGCCGGGAATAATTGCTTTAACTATTTTCGGATCAATGGGTTCGTATGGCGTTCTGTTTATAAACTTGTTGGTGAGTTTAGTTTTGTAACGGACATTATCTATGATAAAAGTTTTAAAGATATCACTGTTAAGATCTTCCATGGTATTGTTTTTAGATTAAAATGGCGGAATTCCGTGTTTTTTTGAGGGACGGGCTTCGACTTTATCAACTGAAATCTCGAGGGCATGAATGAGCATGGCACGGGTTTCCTCAGGCTCGATCACGGCATCAACATAACCATAAGCAGCGGCTACGAAAGGATTGGCAAATTTTTCCTTGTACTCCTTTACCTTTTGTTTGCGCATTTCCTCTGGATCTTCAGCATTGCGGATCTCGTTGCGGAAGATGATGTTGGCAGCACCTTCAGGACCCATAACGGCGATTTCTGCCGTAGGCCAGGCAAAAACAAAGTCGGCACGCAGGTGGCTCGAACACATGGCAATATAGCCTCCGCCATAAGCCTTGCGCAGGATCACCGTGATTTTGGGAACAGTAGCCTCAGAGTATGCATAAAGCACTTTGGCTCCGTGCCTGATAACACCTGCATGTTCCTGGTCTACGCCCGGCAGGTATCCCGGTAAATCGACCAAAGTAACCAGCGGCACATTAAATGCGTCGCAATAACGTATAAACCTTGCAGCCTTATTGGATGAATCCACATCCAGTACACCTGCCAGCACAAGTGGCTGGTTGGCGACAAATCCGACTGTATGTCCCTGCAAACGGCTGAATCCAATAACAATATTGGCAGCATAGCGTTCCTGGATTTCAAAAAATTCGGAATCATCCGTGATAGACCTGATGATGTCTTTAACGTCGTAAGGTAGTTTCGGATTGGCCGGGAAGATCTTCTCTATGTTGAATGAGCGTGTACGTGGTGGTTTTTTAGGGAAAGATTCGGCTTTTTTGGTATTGTTCCAGGGGATGTAGCTACACAGTTGTTTGATCTGATCAAAACACTCTGCTTCACTTTCGGCAAAGAAGTGTGCGTTGCCTGTGACTTCGGCCTGCACACGTGCACCGCCAAGTTCTTCCATGGATATTTCTTCTCCCAGCACCGTCTTGATAACTTCCGGTCCGGTAATGAACATTTTAGAAATTTTATCGACAACGAATACATAATCGGTAAGTGCGGGTGAATAAACGGCGCCACCGGCACATGGACCCAGGATCACTGAGATCTGGGGTATAACACCTGATGCCATAGTGTTTCTGTAAAAGATCTCCCCATAACCAGCCAGAGAGTTTACGCCTTCCTGGATACGGGCTCCACCCGAATCGTTGATGCCGATAATAGGAACTTTAAGTTTCATGGCATGATCCATGATCTTAGTGATTTTTTTCGCATGCATCCAGCCCAATGAGCCTCCTGCAACTGTAAAATCCTGAGCATAAATACAAATAGGATAACCATTTATGGTGCCTGTTCCGGTGATAACACCATCACCCGGAAGGTACTTGTCGCTCATGTCGAAATCTTTTCCGGCATGTTCAACAAACAGGTCATACTCGTGAAAAGATTTCGGATCAAGCAAGGCCACAATACGCTCACGGGCGGTCATTTTTCCCGTGGCTTTTTGTTTTTCGATCGCCTTTTCGCCCCCTCCCTGAAGCGCTTCGCGCATCCTTTTCTTTAGATCAGACGTTTTTTTACTAATAGACATATATCAAAGATTTAATGAAAATGTAGCTAATATCCCGATGCCGGTACCAAAGAAATTTGCACCAACTAACAAAGGTAAGCCTTATATCCTAATCTGAAAATTATTTTCGATGCAAAGCTCAATTGGAATTTGTCAGGATGTGCGAAAGCGTTATTCTGTATCTTTGTTATCAGATACTTACTTGCCTTATGAACATTGAAGAGTTTCGCGAATATTGTCTGTCAAAGCCTGCTGCTACGGAGTGTTTTCCTTTCGATGAAAATACCCTTGTATTTAAGGCAGGCGGAAAGATGTTTGCCCTTACCGACATCCTGGATGCATTTACCATCAATCTTAAATGCGATCCCGAAATAGCTGTGGAACTGCGGGAACATTATGACTGTGTAACCCCTGGATATCACATGAGTAAAAAACACTGGAATACCATCACCATGGACGGCTCGGTCACCGATGCATTGCTTAAAGAATGGATTGACCTTTCGTATAGTCTTGTGGTGAGCAGTTTGAGTAAAAGCCAACAGGTTCTTTTAGGCAAAAGGCAATAGGCATTTGACAACAGGCAACAGGTTCAATATTAAAAAACGTGCGCACTATTATAAAAGAAGTGCTATTAGAAAACCAACTCAAGGCACTCCAGGCACTCTAGCGCACTTTAGGCACTTTTCTTCCTTTTCCCGTTTAGCAGATCTCCAATGAGAAAACCCATGGCTCCTCCCCAAACAGAGCTGATGTATGGACTTGAGGTAATGGGGCATGCTCCGGTGGTACAACCGACTTTGAGATAGTACAGGTAACCGCCAAGT
>JBBRRV010000117.1:0-10320 GCA_038246075.1 Bacteroidales bacterium | reverse complement strand
TTACGAAAGTGAATGTATGCTTTTTTATACCGCCCGATTTCAAAAGCCGGGGAGCCCATCATGGTGGTGCCTGTTAAGGTGATGCTTGCGCTTATTCCCGACTGTGCTGCTATCTTCACATCATCGGCAATGACGAGGTGCCCGATAATGCCTACCTGGCCACCTATGAGGCAATTGCGCCCGATCTTGGAGGACCCGGCAATGCCGGATTGAGCAGCTATGATGGTGTTCTCTCCAATTTCCACATTGTGCCCCACCTGTATCAGGTTATCAAGTTTTACACCCTTGCGGATAATGGTTGATCCCATGGTAGCCCTGTCGATGGTGGTGTTGGAGCCAATTTCAACATTGTCTTCTATGATCACATTCCCTATTTGGGCTATCTTCTTGTAGTCGTTTCCCGTTTGGATGGCAAAGCCAAATCCGTCGCCGCCAATAATGACGCCGGCATGAATGGTACATTGACTGCCTACCTGGGTTTCAGAGTAAAGTTTTGCACCGGGGAAAATGGTCGTATTGTTTCCAATGCATACATTATCACCAAGATAGGCCTGAGGATAAATTTTAACATTGTCGCCTATCTTCACATTTTCTCCAATAAACGCGAATTCACCAACATAAGGGCCTGAGCCCAGTATGGCAGAGGTAGCTATATGAGCCTTTTCGGATATCCCGGTTTTGTTGCGCTGAACTTCGTTATAAATTTCGAGCAGGCGGGCGAAGGCTGAATAGGCATCCGGAACACGGATAAGTGTTGCTGTGATTGGGTTTTCAGCTATAAAAGTATCGTTGACAATTACGATTGAAGATGCAGTGCTGTAAATATAAGACGTATATTTTGGGTTGGCCAGGAAACTAAGGGCTCCGGGCTCGCCTTCTTCAATTTTGGCAAGTTTCCAAACTTTTACTGCTTCGTCTCCTTCCACAGTTCCCTGCAGCATTGAGGCTATGTCGCCTGCTTTAAATTCCATGCGTATATTGTAATGTCTTATATGAAATAGTCATGATTGTAAAACACCATTTGATAGGATAATATCCTTTTGTCATGGCGAAGCTTTAGCTCACGAACACCTGTAAAAATCAGATGAAGATGTGCGTAATTCCATCTGACCTGTAAAAAACAAATTATGAACAGATGAACTTGATCAGGTAATATGATATAGGTTCACCAGATAAGCCTGCAAAAGTATTTAATTATTCGATAGGATTATTTTTAGCTGCTGATGAAAGTCGTCTATTTAAGGCTTGTGAATATTCATTCAATGACTTATAAAGGTTTACAGTGAAATAATTTTCTTCGGATAACAGATGAAATGTTTTGAAACAGGCGTGGAAAGGACAGCAATATTGAGCTGGTCTGACGCTTGGGCTATGTCTGCAAGCTGCCCCTGTTTATCCATGATATTAATTTTATCGCTTTCCGGATTATAAGCATTGTTTGTGATCATACCGCGGATAACAAAATATTCAGATTCGGCGGATGAAAGTTTATAGGATGCGCCTACGGCGGATTTGAGCTGGTCAACCCATGCTTCGTCGAAAGGTTTTTCCTGCATGTCGATATGAAACAGGTTACGGTCGACAAGGCCCTTACTCAATTCAGAAAGCACAGGGTCAGGGTGGTTTGCCCACATTTTTACGGAAGTAAAAACGTCGTAATCGTCCAGCGCAGCAAACATTTCAAGTACTTCAGGATCAGATGAAAATTGCGCTGCATCTACTTCACGCGTAAGGAAAAATGCCAAAGCAGGTGTGGCAAAAAGTACCTGTCCCATCTGGCTGAGCAGGCGCGCCCTGTGCAGCAGGTTGATGAGCATGTATTCGGCCGCAACAACTGTTTTATGAAAGTAAACCTGCCAGTACATAAGTCTGCGTGCGACAATAAAATTCTCGATAGAATAGATACCCTTAGCTTCCACAGCCAACGCATCCTGCGCCACAGTAAGCATCTTTATGATGCGATCAGTGCTGATTACACCCTCGCTTACACCGGTGAAAAAACTATCCCGTGTGAGATAATCCAGGCGGTCCATATCAAGTTGTCCCGAAACCAGCTGATGGAGGAATTTTTTTGGATATCGGTCATTGAAAATTTCAATACAGAGATCCAGCCGGCCTTCAAATTGCTGGTTAAGCCGGTTCATAAAAAGATCAGAAAGGATTTCATGATCAATCCCGGATACAAGGCAGTTCTCGAGGGCATGCGAAAATGGACCGTGCCCGATGTCGTGCAATAAGATGGCCAGGCGGGCGCCTTCAGATTCTTCTGGTGTTATCTGGAAACCTTTTGAGCGCAAGGTTTCTATGGCCAGATGCATCAGGTGCATGGCACCCAGGGCATGATGAAAGCGGGTGTGCAAAGCACCCGGATATACCATAGAAGTAAGGCCGAGCTGCCGGATACGCCGAAGGCGTTGAACCCAGGTGTGTTCAATAATGTCAAAAATCAGTCCGCCAGGGATTGTAATGAATCCATAAACAGGATCATTAAAGATTTTTCGCTTGCTAAGCAAAGGGTGACTCACGATTTAAGTTAAATTTGTATAAATGATAGGGCTTCTGAATTTCGGCGTACAATAAAAACGAATAAGCGGCATTATTGTATCAATGCTGTATCATAAAGACCCATGGAACACAAATGTAGCGCTTTTAAAGGTCTTAAAAAAACGGCTGTTTTAAATGAATCTGAAAACATATGGACAAAGTAACTATACTCTGGGCCGATGATGAAATCGACCTGCTCAAACCCCACATCCTCTTTCTGCGCGAAAAGGGATACGAAGTTTACACGACCAACAATGGCGATGATGTGCTTGATATGCTCAAAACCAGGCCTTTCGACATTGTATTTCTTGATGAGCAGATGCCCGGGCTTTCAGGCATCGAAACCCTTTCGCTCATCAAAAACAGTTTCCCCAACCTTCCGGTTGTGATGATTACCAAAAGCGAGGAAGAATCGATTATGGAGGATGCCATCGGTACCAATATCTCCGACTACCTGATAAAACCGGTGAACCCTAAACAGATACTGCTCAGCCTCAAAAAGAACCTTGAAAACAAGAAGCTGATCAGCGAAAAGACAACATTTGCTTATCAGCAGCAGTTCCGGCAATTGGGCCTTGAAATTACCAATAACCTCACCCATGTTGAATGGACGGAAGTATACAAAAAAATTGTTTACTGGGAGCTGGAACTGGAGAAGTCGCACGATGAAGGCATCATCGAGGTGATGAAGATGCAGAAAGAAGAAGCTAACCAGGTATTCACCAGGTTTTTTGAAAACAACTATATCGACTGGATAAACGGCCGGGTTAAGGATAAGCCTGTTCAATCGCATACGTTGATGAAGGAAAAAGTATTCCCTTTGCTGGAACAGAGCCCCGGGCTGTTTTTTATTCTCATCGACAACCTGCGTTACGACCAGTGGAAAGTTTTGCAACCCATTTTTGAAGAATACTACCGTGTAGAAAAAGATGAACTGTATTACAGCATCCTGCCTTCAACCACTCAGTACGCGCGCAATGCCCTGTTCTCAGGACTTATGCCTACTGAAATCGAAAAGAAATACCCGAACTACTGGGTAAATGAAGATGAAGAAGGTACCAAGAATCAATTTGAAGGAGAGCTGCTGGGTGAGCAGCTTAAGCGTTTTAACCACGATATAAAATTCTCTTATACCAAAGTGCTAAGTCTCACGGCAGGGCGCAAGCTGGTTGAAAACCTTCCCAACCTGCTGGTTAACAAATTTAATGTGATTGTTTACAATTTTGTCGATATGCTTTCGCATGCCCGTACTGAAATGGAGGTCATCCGCGAGCTTGCCGACGATGAACCTGCCTATCGCTCGCTGACACTTCAGTGGTTTGAACATTCACCATTGTTTGATGTTATTAAATTTCTGGCTGATAAAAAAATCAATATTGTTATCAGTACCGATCATGGCTCGGTGCGTGTGAACAACCCTGTGAAGGTTATAGGAGATAAGAATACCAATACAAATCTTCGCTATAAAACAGGAAAGAGCCTGAACTATAATAAAAAGGAAGTTTTTGAGGTGCGAAATCCTGGTGATGCATTTTTACCACGGGGCAATATGAGTTCTGCATATATTTTTTGCAGGCGTGCTGATTTCTTTGCCTATCCGAATAACTATAATTATTATGCGAATTATTACCGCAATACATTTCAACACGGTGGCTTATCCATGGAAGAGATCATGGTGCCTATAGCCTTCCTCAAAGCTAAATAGAGTTATGCATAAAACGATAATCTGCCACAGTCACGAGGAACTTGATCCTGCTGCCGATAGCCTGCTGAAAGCATACCCGGAGGCTAAGATGTTTGCCTTGTATGGCCCTATGGGGGCCGGTAAGACAACATTCATCAAAGCTATTTGCAGGCGGCTCGGTGTAACTGATATTGTAAACAGTCCAACTTTTTCCATTGTAAATGAATATAAGACAACCAACGGGAAAAGCATTTTCCATTTTGATTTCTACCGACTGAAAAATACATCCGAACTGCTGGATATCGGGTATGAAGATTATTTTTTCAGCGATTCATATTGCCTGCTCGAGTGGCCAGAAAAAGTTGAGGAATTATTGCCTGCAGCATGTATTAAAGTGAATATAGAAGAAGATGAATACGACAAGAGCCGGATCATTTCTTTTTGACAGGATACAGCAGGATAAAAAAAATGTTCCAAAAAAATAATCGCAAATAATTCATCGGGAATGCAATGAAATTCTTTGCTTTATTTTTTGCTTTATTTTGATTTACTTTGTAGTAGAGATGTTTAGTCATAAAGTTCGGAAAGGTTTGAATGAAGTTTCATTAAATATACAGGCTGATGAAGCCGGATGATAATGAAGCATTCAGATTTGGCTGAACAAGATTTTTAAACCTTTTTAGAGATGGATCAGAAACAGAATGGCTTTTCGGATTTCCTGAGTTCAGGCCGTTACATGGTGCAGGAGGAAATGCTTGAGGTAGTTAGGGGAAAGCGCAATCTTACCATAGGAATTCCCAGGGAAAATGCTTTTCTCGAGAATCGCATAGCTCTTGTGCCCGATGCGGTGGGTTTGTTGGTTCAGAACGGGCACCGCTTATTGATTGAAACGGATGCCGGAAAGGCTGCTCACTTTCCTGATGCTGAATACAGTGCCCTGGGAGGTGAGATCGTTTATGAAGCAACCGAGGTTTACAAAGCCGATATAATTCTTAAAGTTGCGCCCCTTTCCCTTGAAGAAATAGACATGATGGGTTCAAAGCAGACCATCATTTCGTCCCTCAATCTGCCCAGTCTTAGCGATGAGTATTTCAGGCGATTAATTGCCAAAAAGGTCACTGCCCTGGCGTTTGAATATCTGAAGGACAAAGATGGGACGTTTCCTGTTATCAGAGCTATGAGTGAGATTGCAGGAAATACCTCCATATTGCTGGCTGCCGAATACATGAGTAATTGCGAGTTTGGCCGGGGCAAGATGTTGGGAGGTTTTTCGGGGATTTCACCAACAGAAGTCGTCATTCTTGGGGCGGGAACCGTTGGTGAATATGCAGCGCGGGCAGCAATAGGTATGGGCGCTTTTGTAAAAGTCTTCGACAATTCAATCTATAAGTTGCGTCGCCTGCAGAACAACCTTAACGCACGCATATATACTTCCATTCTTCAGCCACGTGTGCTGTTAAAGTCGCTCATGAATGCCGATGTGGCGATTGGTGCCGTGCATTCGCCAAGCGGACGCACACCCTGTCTGGTTTCCGAAGACATGGTACGCCAGATGAAACCGGGGGCGGTCATCATTGATGTGAGTATTGATCAGGGCGGATGTTTTGAAACATCTCATGTTACCGATCACAAGAACCCGGTGTTCCAGGTGTGTGGTGTTACGCACTATTGCGTGCCGAATATTGCTTCCAAAGTGCCACATACGGCATCCTACGCCCTCAGTAATTTCCTGGCACCCATTATGCTCAAGGTAGGAGAGGAGGGCGGCGTGGAAGAAATGCTGCGCACCGATTATGGCGTTCGTCAGGGAACTTATCTCTTCAACGGGATACTGACCAATCGTTACCTGAGCAATCATTTCCGCCTGCCTTACCAGGACCTGAATTTACTGATGGCGGCCTTTCATTAGGAAGAAAGGTTAAAGTGAAAAGAAGAGCTACCATTAAATAATGGCACAAACAGGAACTAACTTGAAAATTTGAAATACATCGAAATACATTGAAATACATAGAAATATTTGGCCCTCGCATCAAAATTTGATGAAACTTGGAATTTGGGACTTGGAATTTGGGACTTGGAATTTGGGACTTGGAATTTGGGACTTGGAATTTACTTATAGGATATAATTAGCTGTATATCAGTTAAATATATTTTAGTCAGATGGATGTGAAAAATGAATAGGCAATAGGCAGTAAGGCTAAAGGAGAAAGGAAAAAGGAGAAAGACATTATTTATTTTCAATGCAGCAGTCAAAGAAATCGGGGGCCAGCGATTCGCTGTCTACCTCGGTGCCTTCCTGGTTGTTGAGTGTTTTAAGGTAGATTGGCGGCATTTTGGTTGAAACTGCAGTTATGGTAATTTCGGTGCGCCGGTTTGCCTGGTCCTCATCGGGCGTGCAGGGTACACCATCCGCACATGGGTTGATGAGTTTGCGTTCGCCATAACCTTTGGCAGTGATGCGTTCCTTGTTGATACCTTTTTTAATGATATAGTTTACGGCCGCATCCGCACGCTTTTGCGAGAGAATATCGTTTTCTGAAAAAGTGCCGTGGCTGTCAGTATGTGATCCCAGTTCGACCGAAACCGGATTATCCTTCATGATTTTCACCAGTTTATCGAGTTGCGCAGTGGCTTCATTAGGAACTTCCCACTTGTCCAATGCATAGTTAATGTTCTCCAGTTTAAACACTTTATTTATTTCGAGTCTTTCGAGCTGCAGATCACGCGGGGCCTTTATGAGTGTGGCATTATTTGATGTACCCGTTGGAAAACTAAGGCAATCGGGGAGATAATTTAATTTATTGGCCATGGCCATATACATGACATTTTTATCCACAGCGGCTTTATAAAAGCCTTTGGCGTTTGTCCGCAATATTTTAACTTTTCCTGTATGGGTATTGAGCAGGTATACCATGGCTCCGGCAACAGGCAACAGCGAATTTTTATCCTTTACAGTGCCTGAAACGAATAATGACTGAGGCTTGGGAATAGTGACCGGCGTGGCATCTTGTATCAAACGCAGGCGGCTAACTGCATATAAATCGTCGCTGCCAAATCCATCCGGGCGGTTACTACTGAAAAATCCATTGGATCCACTGGCATCGAGTATAAAACTGAAGTCGTCATACGATGAATTTACCGGCTTCTGCAGGTTGCGGGGTGTTTGCCAATGGCCGTTCTTTTTCATTGTCACAAAAACATCCAGTCCGCCATATCCCGGTAACCCATTGGAAGAAAAATACAATGTGGAATCGTTTAGTATAAAAGGGAAAACCTCATTTCCTAAGGTGTTCACTTCTTTTCCCAGGTTTGCAGGTGCACTCCACTTATTGTTTTCCCAGGTGCAGTACCAGATATCCGAAGCGCCAAAACCACCCTTCATATCGGATGAGAAGTAGATCGCTTTTCCGTCGGGGCTGAGGCTGGGGTGGGCAACGGAATAGTCTTCACTGTTCAGAAAGAATGGTTTTTCTTCCGACCAGTTATTGCCATTGGTTTTGGCAGAGAAAATCTTCAGCCGGTGGCTCTTGATATGATTCTTTTCCACAGTCCGGTCGTTGAATGATCTCGTAAGGTAAATAGTGGTGTAATCGGTCGAAAAGGACGCCGGACCATCGTGATAAAGCTGATTAAGGTTTTTTGAAAAGGGCTTTACCGTTTTCATATCAATGAAAGGATCCTTTGGATTGTCCACTTTTGAGAAGTACATGTTGAAGTAATTATTGTTTGTCCAGCCGCATTCAGTATTATCCAGGTAGTCCTCTCTTCGGTCGGAGGTGAATACGATGCCACCTTTGTAGTATGCGGGTCCAAACTCCGACCATTTTGTATTGAGTGTGGTCATATTGCGAATCTCGAATTCGGGAGAACTGTTTCTCCATTTTTCGGGCAGATCGCAGGATGCAGCGAGCAGAAGCCCTCGTGGATCTGAAGGAACCAGCTGGCTGTATTTCAGAAAAGCAGCTTTCGCCTTGAGGTATGAACCTTTGCTTTGCAGCGCCTGTCCATAGTAGAGGTAATTTACCGGATCAACATTTTCGAGTTGGACGGCACTTGCATACCAATCGTTAGCAAGTTCTATGTTATTGGTTAAACGGTAACAATCCGCCAGCCTGGTAATGGCTTGCGCCATAAGCTTAGGATCCTTCTCATTTTCCGCTGCCTTTGTGTAAAGTGGAATGGCTTCAGCATAGCGGCAGAGCAGGTATAGTTTGTTGGCATTGTTCAGCTGTGCATGAGTGAACGGTAGAAAAACCAACATGGAGAGGAGCATCAGGATAAAACGTATATTCTTCATTCCGAAGTTTGCTATTTAGTTGGTAAAAGCATGATGCCCATAAGGGAGCAGGCTAAAAAAATAAGAGGTTCAACTGTTTTTTAAAAATATCTGGGTATAAACATTCTTCCTTTCAGCAGGTTGATGTCGTATCCAATATGTATTTCATGTGATCCCATATTGTTGGTTGTCAATTTGTTCAACCCTATATCGTATGAGTAACCGATACGCATATTTTGCCCGATGTTGAATTCTGTGAGAAAGATAACGGTTTCTTTTGAACGATAGCCAGCCCCGATCCAGAAAACATCATTAAAGAGAAAGCTCGCATTCAGGTCAATCTGCACCGGAGCGCCCATCACATATTTCAGCAGGGCTGAGGGCCTGAATACGACCTGATCGCTGACCGGCAAAGCAAAACCGGTCATGGCATAGAAGTGCCTGGATAATTTGGAATAGGTCGACACGCCGTCCTTGACGATTGTTCCATATTCGTTCTGCAGGAGTTGGGTGGAAGATACTCCGCCGTAAAAACGGCTGGTTAAATAATACATTCCGAAACTTGCATCGGGTACAAATTTAGTTTTACCCTGGCCCTGCAGTCTGATGTCAGGGACTTCCACGTATATTTTATCCCAGTTGATGCCGGTGCGGTTTAACCCAAGTTGTAAACCAAATGATAGCGTGCCATTCTCCAGCCTGATGCGGTATGCATATGCGCCCATGAATCCCTGGCTGGTGGTTGGCCCAACAACATCCGAATACATGTAAAATCCCAGCCCTACATGCGGGTTGCGCAGTGGCGTGTGGCCACTGAAAGTTATCGTGCGTGGTGCCCCGGCAATGCCCGCCCACTGATAGCGGTCAACCAGATCAAAAGTCATCACTTTACGGCTGCCGGCATAGGCAGGGTTGATCACGAGTTTGTTAAACATATACTGGTTGAACAAAGCATCCTGCTGGGCTAAGGCTGTTGCACTTACCAGCAACAGCGCTATAAGGAATATCTTTTGCATGCGTTCCTGGTTTTATGTTTTCTGACCCTGCGAAGAAGCCATAATTTCCTGTTTAGTTTATCACAAATATTATCTGACATCTCTTAAGTAGATCCATCCGGCATAGGTTTTCATTCCTTTAATTTTGATGATGTAATAATAAGTTCCGTCAGGAAGCATCTTGTTCTGCCAATAGGTTCCATCCCATGCCACATCTTTGTTATTGTAGTGCGTTCCGTTGAACACCAGATCGCCCCAACGGTTAAAAACCTGGACTTCATTATCGGGAAAGTTTTCAATGCCTCCTATTATCCATTTGTCATTGCTGCCATCTCCATTGGGTGTGAGGGCATTGTAAATTTTCATGTTATCAGGATTGTCGGTCGGTAACACATGAATATAAACCTTAGCATCAGAACAGGGATTGCAGATAGTGTAACATAAGCTGTCGGTCCCCGAAAATCCGCTGGGAGGGATATAAGTGATCGTGCTGTCAGCATTTATGATAACATGATCATTTAAAGGTTGACAAAAAGATAATGTAAGTTGACTGTGTCCGGGATTGTAATCATTGGCCAGGATGTTAATCGTTACTGCTGTTCCTATGAAAGTTGTAGCATCATCATTTCTTGCAATCAGCTGAACACATGATGGTATGGCATTGATGGTTACAATTGTCCCCGGTGAAATACACCCGGCAGCGCTTTTTGCAGTAACAGTATAAGTTCCAGGAGGTACCTGTGTAAATATGCCGTTACTGTTTGTATAAACTAAACCATCCAGACTGTATGTTATGCCGGTACCGGTGGGAGCTGTAATCG
>JBBRRV010000116.1:0-10359 GCA_038246075.1 Bacteroidales bacterium | reverse complement strand
GTCCAAGGTCTAGGTTCAGCGTTCCATCATTTTTGGTGTGTCAAACAGAGGGAATTTATTGCGTCAAAGTGATCCACAATTCCTTATGCTTCATTTAACTGCATATTCTGCAAACAAAAGGACCTGCATAGTTGTTTCTCATTAAAAGATCATAGTTGTTATAACCATTAAAGCGCATTTGCCATGATTGATCTCAGCACACATTACATGGGCATTCCACTTCGGAATCCAATTATCATCGGGTCGAGCAGCCTGGTAAGCGATTTGAATATGTTGAAAAAACTCGAGGAGGCGGGCGCTGCAGCGGTTGTTTACAAATCGCTGTTCGAGGAGCAGATACATCTGGAGAGTATTCAGCTTGAAGATGAAATGACAGAGTATGCTGACCGCAATGCAGAGATGATCAGCATTTTTCCCAAACTTGAGCATGCAGGTCCGAAAGAGTTTCTGCTTAACCTGCGCGAAGCAAGGGCCCAGCTCAGCATACCGCTTATTGCAAGCCTCAACTGCATTTACAAGGAAACATGGGTTGAATATGCGGAACTTATCGAGCAAACAGGCGTCGATGGCCTGGAACTTAATTTCTATGCTGTTCCGCGTGATTTTACTACCGACGGGAAAACAATTGAAGATCAACAGGTCATGTTGCTCAGCGCTGTTAAGAAGGTGGTAAAGATACCGGTAAGTGTTAAACTGAGCCCCTTTTATGCCAATCCGCTTAACCTGATTTCCAGGTTAGATAAGGCAGGTGCCAATGGATTTGTTCTTTTCAACCGCCTGTTTGAACCTGATATCAACACTGAAAGTATAAAGCACACCGCCCCATTCAACCTTAGTCACGAAGGTGACGGCCGACTGGCCATCCGCTATGCCGGCATATTATTCAATGAGATTAACGGTTCAGTTTGTGCCAATACGGGTATATATAGCGGCGACGATGTGGTGAAACTGTTGCTGGCTGGTGCCGATTGCGTGCAGGTAGTGAGTACCATATACAGGCATAAACCGGAATATATTGCCACTATGCTTTCGGACCTTGAAACATGGATGAACGCGCACAAATTTAAATCGATTAAAGATTTCAGGGGGCTTCTTTCCCGGAAGAAAACATCGAACCCTTATATCTTCGAGCGTGCTCAGTATATTGAGATCCTCATGGGTGGGGAAGAGGTACTGAAGAAACACCTGACCATTTAAGGGGGAGTCGGTGAAGGTTATCTGCTTTCTAATCAGTGCGCATCTGCGAGTAACCTATCAGGCGGGAGCCTAGAAAGGAAAGTCCTCTGTTGTTTTCTTTTGTTCAAGTTTCTTTTCCGTTGGCTTTTTAGCCTTTTGGTGCAGTATATGCCCGTCCACATAAATAGCCTTATAGGGCTTGGTAGGACAAGCGTACTCGCAGGCGCCGCAACCCACGCAGATGTCCTGCGTCACCTGGGGTATTTTGAGGCCTCTTTCATAAGGCACCATTTGTACAGCCTTGCTTGGGCAATGCTCGGAACAGGCCCCGCAAGCGGTTTTGCGGGTGTAAACAATACAGTTCTCCTTTACAAATATTGATTTGCCAAGTTGCAGTAGTTTCTTTTCAGCTGCCAAAAGTGGAAGAATGGCACCGGTGGGGCAGACATCACCGCAAAGCCTGCATTCAAAGTTGCAGAAACTGGCATGATAATCCAACCGGGGTTGTAAAAAGCCAATTAAGCCGTATTCATAAACCGAAGGTTTCAGCACCTGGGTAGGGCAGAGGCTAACACAAAGATGACAGGCGGTGCAGGTTTGGTTAAAATGTTCAATTCCTTTTGAACCTGGGGGGCACACAGGATGCTTCTTTTTCTCAGGAACGGTAGAAGGCTTTCCTGTTTCGATTTCGCGGGGAACAAAACCTAATGCAGAAAGGCTCAACACCGCCATTGCACCACCCAACAGCATTCTTTTGTTTTGATCAGTTTCGGGGACGGGAGCAGGCAATATGACTGCTTTTTTGCTATAACTTAAACGAATAGCGTGTGAAGGGCAGCTGCCTAAGCAGTTGAAGCAACTCACACAGCGGGAAGCATCGATGGTATGCGCAGCGCTGTCGATGCACTCGGCTTTGCAGGAGGTGGCACAACGCCCGCAGCTATTACAGTTTAATTCATCAATCCGGAATTTGAAAAGAGCAAAGTGTGAGATTCGGCCAAGCAGAGAACCTACAGGGCATAGCGTATTGCAGATCAGCCGGCCATGCCACATGGTGGTTAGTGCCAATGAGATCAAAATAACGGCAGCATATAAAGTAGTCGTCAGGTTAAAATTTTTAAATGCTATACGGGGAACTGTATAGAGATCATTTTTCTCGAGCAGCGCGGCTACACCATTATTCAGCAGGATGAGCCCCGGGCGTAACAGCCCGTTGCAGATACGGCCAAAATTACTGTAAGGGTCGGTAAGGTATAACGGCAGCAGGAATCCGGCGAAAGCCGCCACTACAACCAAAATTAATAACGTAATGTTTATTTTGCGGTAAGGTTTTGCAAAGTGATATCTTCTGCGGTGCGTAATCCTTCGGGTGATACGTGCCGTAATATCCTGTAAAAATCCAAGCGGGCAGAGCGAGGAGCAATACACGCGGCCGAAAATGAATGTAAGCAGGATGATGCATAAAAATCCTATGCCGGAAAGACTGATCAATTTAAAGAAGTGGATGGCGGAGGGGACAAATTGAAGGTAAAGAACCCCACGCGTAAAGCGTAGCGGAACAAATCCCGAAAGGTCGAGCAGGACCAGGGAATAAGCAGCGAAGCATATCAGCGACAAGGCTATCCTGCCTTTGCGGAGCGGCGAAGAAGCCATGTTTACATTACAATACGTTTGATGTTGAGGCCTTTGAGGTCCATGTGTCCAACCTTCATGTCGTTGGCTTTTTTGATAAAGGGGATGTTTGCAGGGTCGCCTCCGAAAATCTTTGTAGCGGCAGCATCAATGGCCACCATATCAGTTGAGATAAGCAGTTGTTTCATGGTGACGACATCAGCCAGGGAGACGCCGCGGGGTCCGTTACGCATCATAACACGGTAACCATCAATGATGTTAAGATCGGGTTTGCGATAGGTGGCATAATCGGCGATACACTGGTGAAGGTCATTACGATGCCAGTAACCTCTGTCCCAGACCACACCCATCAGGTTTTTCATGGAGAGCGAGATTTCAGCCGAACTGTGGTGTTTTAAAACAGGTACATTAATGAATACATCGGCTCCGAGCAGAAGCTCATGCACCTTTGCATTCTTAAGGTTCTTGCCCTGCTTTATCTGCACCGGATGGAAATAGCCTTCGGTATTTGCCGGTGCCATTTTGCCCCCCGAATCTTTCACCGCTTTCTCGATGCCACTGTTTTTGTAACATTTCGCCCAGTTGTCGCAGGTGTTATCAAATACATAAACTTCTGAAGCTCCTGCATCAAGACAGTGCCTGATAATGCGGGCAACCAGTTTTGGATTGGTATTTCCGGCGCGTTCGGGCGAAACATCCCAGCCGATATTGGGCTTTAACACTACTTTCTGTCCTTTTTTCACAAAGGCTTTCATACCTCCAAGTGACAAGATGGCTTTCTCAAACATGGCTTCGGGTTCGCCGCCCTTAACAGCAACAAGATCATACGGAAGTACAGATCCGAATATTTCCGAGGCAAACAGTGAACCGAAATCGCCTAAGGCTAATGCAGTTCCTGCTATGGCGCCAGCGCCAAGGCTTTTATTTATAAATACACGTCTTTTCATATCAATACACGTTTGAAAAGTAGTTATAATCCCGGGCTGGTATCAATCACTCAGCCACTCAAAGTAATGCCATAAATCAGCGCAAAATTCAACCTAAAAATACTGAATATTTTATAAATCCGGTGCTTATGCTATGCTTTTATGGCATTATTTTTTACAGCTGTAAGGCTATTATTCTTCTGATTTCGTTACTTTCTCCAGCTTTTTCAGGATGCTGAAAATAAAGCTTGCTGATAGGAGACAACAAATAATGAAGATCAGCCAGAGGTATGAGAGGTCGAGGCGGCTCCAGAAAAAACTGCCTGTTACCAGTAGTTTATTTCCGACTGCAGTTGCCAGCAACCATCCGCCCTGCATAAGGCCCTGGAAACGCGGAGGAGCTACCTTTGATACAAATGACAAACCCATCGGGCTGAGGAAAAGTTCGGCAACAGTGAGAATCAGGTAGGAGCTCATCAGCCAGTAAGGCATTACACGGGAAGAATCGGGAACCGGGTTAAACTTTATGGCTCCGCTTTCGTCAATGAATTTTAATTCGTGCGGCGACACCACATTCAATGAAGCGACCAGAATGACCAAAAATCCGATGGCTGCAATGATCATTCCTATACCGATTTTACCAGGGGTTGAAGGTTCAATGCCGCGTTTGTTAAACCAGAGAAACAATGCCATTACCGGGAAGGTAAGTGTTACAATGAACAAAGGGTTAAACGATTGGAAGACCTCAGGTGAAATGGCATTTTCAGCACCTGCTTTACTGTAAAAATAGATAGCCAGAGCTGTACCTGCTACCAGAAGTGCACCACCAATAAGGCGTAAGTTCCTGCTGTTTTTTCTGCCGGCAATAAGGACTATACCTGCAATGGCAGCTATGACAGAAAGTATGTTCTCGAGTGTAAAAAACATGTAGGTTAACGGGCCTACGGTTTTAACCGTATAATCACGTGCAAAGAATGTCAATGTCAATCCGTTCTGATGGAACGACATCCAAAAAAAGATGACTACAACGAAAACCATCAGCAAGGCCGTTATTCTTGGCCGTTCTTCCCTGGTGGCTATCTGGAGCGACCAGGCTACGAAACCACCGAAGAGACCTACTGCAAAGGCTATGTCAATATTATTGAAGGGGAAATATATGGCAGCACCCACGGCTACGCCAATAGCCAATGAAATGATTCCTGTCAGAAGTCCCTTGTCAATTTTTATTTGATCTTTCTTGGCAGCTTTCTCCTTGTTTGGCAAGAGTTTGCTGTAGAATAAATAAATGATGAGCGATATGATCATGGCACCTGCAGCAACGCCGAAAGCATAGTTATACCCACGTGAGAATATTTCGAGATAGCTGTGTGCGAAAGCTGATAAATCAGTTACAGGGCCGTTAAGGCTTACTTTGTTGGCAAGTTCCTGTATCTTTCCGGGATCCTGTAAAGTGCCGTCGATGTATTGATGACAGATGGCAGGCAAACTCCCGTCGTGCAGAAATCCATGTGTTTTAAGCCACCAGTTCCGGACTGCGGTTGCTGCAAAAGGTGCAAAGAAAGCACCCACATTGATACCCATATAAAAGACCATATATGCTGAGTCGCGAAATTTAGCATATTTCGGATCGTCATACATCTGTCCGACAACGGCCTGCAGGTTTCCTTTAAACAGGCCATTCCCCAGGGCAATGGTAAAAAGTGCGATTACGGTCAGGGTAAGTGTAAGACCAGGTACGGACATAAAAGCATATCCGGCAAACATCACGATCTGCCCTATTAAGATAACGGTTTTGTATTTCTTTGTTGCATCGGC
Organism: Bacteroidales bacterium; assembly: GCA_038246075.1. Taxonomy (GTDB): domain Bacteria; phylum Bacteroidota; class Bacteroidia; order Bacteroidales; family DASVHX01; genus DASVHX01. The sequence continues at coordinate 4,810 of JBBRRV010000116.1, read as the reverse complement.
AATTATTCCACCAACCAGGGCCAGCGCATATATACTGAAATAAAACCAACTGTAGATTCCGCCGGCTGCTTCTTCGCTAAGACCGTATTTTGCCTGCAGGAAGAGAACAAGTATGGCCATCATGGTGTAGAATCCGAAACGTTCGCCCATGTTGGTGAAAAACGCTACAAGGAGTCCCCTGGGGTGCTCTTTAAACATAATGAATGGAATTAAGGTGAATGTGTGGTTAGAAAGTAGTTTTGGTATTTCTTTGTAAAAATATGGAAAAGAAACCCATATATTTCTATGAAAAGCATATTTGGTTCTATTCCAAATAAGCTAAAGTGAGAGGAGAAGCTGCAATTTTATTTCGGAACGATTGTTTCCTGCTATCTCATCGAGGCCTGTCGAAACCACCTGGCGGTCGGTATAAAGTGTACGGGAATATTTAAGCCACAGATCGATATGCTTTCCCCATTGCCATGCTGCCAACAGGTAGAATCTGCTGCCAACACCATAATATGATGCAGTTGTAAATGCATAGCGAACGTCGTTTTCGTAGGCATACAGCCGGTTGCTAAATGCCGGTACATCAAAGAGGGCAAAACGTGCAGTCAGTGCAAGATTGCGCTGCGGTGCTTTTATCCCAATATCCTGGTAAACCAAAAAACCGTCAGTTGTGGTTTTACTGTCGTGGTATTTGGTATATTCTACCCGGCTTTTGAGCCAAAGCAGCGGATTCGGCGAAAAGGATAACTGAAACCTTATCGCATGAAGGTCGGTATTCTGAAGCACGTTAAAATAGCTGTTCTCATTTGTATTCAATTGTTTATGCGCTTCCCTGAACCTGAATTCGACTTCGCACTTTTCCGATACCTGCCAGTTAAGCCTGGCTGTATATTCTGCACCAAAAGAAGGGGCATCAACCCGGTATCTCAGCCATCCAAACTTAAACTGATCCATGGATGCAGTAAGCGTCCATTTGGATGCCAGGCTGGCAATAAAACCCATGTAGAGGCCTTTTTCATTTATCGGGCGACTGCTTTCAGCAAAAGCACTGCACAAAAGATTTGTATAATCCTTTGGGTAGTTGCGGTAGATGACCGAAATCACAAAACGCGGATCGGCATCAAATGTCATCCCGTTTACATGCGCCACTGCACCGTTGTCGCTGCGGGCAACTTCACCATAAAGGTTCATCTTTTTATAGCGATAATCGTAATTAACTCCGGCATTTATCATGGATTGTTTGGTATAATAGAACAGGAGGGACGGCGAGGAAGGCATGAGCCGGCCCTTATCCAGTTTAACCTGGTAAGCCGTGGCGCCAAGGTGTAAGGTGCCGGTTTTTAAACCAATATGCGCGCCGGCGGCTTCAATGCGTGCACTATGCTTGTCAGCCAGTTCGTTTGGCGTGCGGTGGTATCCTGATTCCTGCAAAGAAGTAAATATGGCATCGTCTGCATCGAGGGTATCCCTTGCCAGAAGGTTAGCATCCACAGTGTGTGAAGAATAAAAAAGTGTCAGATCCGTCTTGTTTGATCCGATAGTAGCAGCTACGCCGCGCATAAATAAATTCTCGTTGGATGATGAACTTGGTTTAATGCCTTGTCCTGATTTCTTGCCGCCCAGTTCTCCCGGCAGTTTTCCATATGATAATCCACTCCAGAGTGTCAGGCCCTGCCCGAACTGAACATGGTAATCCCCCAGTGCAATTTGTTTCACCACACCGGGGCCTTCATAGTAGATATGGGCCGAATAGAAATCAAACCCTTTTTTCAAGGTGTCGTTCGCAGGAAAGAAAGTTTCACCGGGATCCTTTTCTGCTGTGAATCCAAGCTGAAGCCTGTCGGAATAGGCATATTTAAAACGTGTATAAAGCCTGCCGGGCCCTCCCAGGTAACGGGAATTTGGGTTGGCATGCAACAAGGAGTCAGATGCGGGTTGAAATCCTTTTTGTTGTTCGAGTACCTGCTGGTACCGAACCACCAGTTCAGTGTTTCCATAGTGTAAAAGTCCCGGAAGTGTGATTTTGGCAAAGGGTGATTGCGGCTTTAGTACGATGTAAGGTATCATGAGTCCGATCACCTCCTGGTTGAACCCCTCTATCATATTGAGTTCATAAATGGTAACTATGCTGCCATATTGCTGCAGGTATGAACGCAGGTTGGCAAGCTGTAATTCATTCAGGAAGGTCAGCCTTCTCAGGTCCTTGTCGCTGGCAGTATTCAGGTTTATACGATGCCGTCCCAGACGGCTCAGATCATCCGTAAAGTCGCTGTAATCCATTTCGGCATCCGTGCGCTCTGCCATATCTTCCAGCCTGGTGTTTAGCGGGTGGTTGTCAAAACGCAGGGAAGTATCAGGTTCCTGTGCATACAGACTGAAAATAGCACAGCAGCCTATGATTGTTGTAAGGGATAGCCGTTTCCGGATTTTATTCATTTCCCAGGATTTAACATCAGAAATAATAGGAAATTGAGACCTGGGGCGAATAGCCCAGGACCTGGTGCATCGTTGATGCAAAGTCGATTTTCAGATTCTGCAGGACTATCCCAAAACCAAAGCTATAAGTTGTAGGATTGGTCGTAATACCTGCCCTGACAAAAGCCTGTTTTGTAACCTGGTATTCAACACCGGATTTAATGCGTGCCTTCAGATCGATGTTTTTCTCGATCTCGCCAGTGAGCAACAATGCCTCTGAGAAATTAAAAGCCGCGCCAAGACGGATAATCGAAGGGATGCGTTCGCCAGTTTCGCTGGAAAGCTTAACATTCAGCGGGTTGAATACATGCGCCCCGATGAGCAGGTATTTGTTCACGCGGGCCTGGATACCGGCTTCGAAGGTAAACGCGGCATGATGGCCATAGTTTTCACCGAGATGTGAATTGAGATAATCCAGCTGGATGCCGGAAGAGAAGTTGTTTCCGAATGAGCGCGCAAATGCCAGCCCTATTTTACTTTCATTATAAAGAAACGCGCCAAAGTGGTCATAGGATAAGCCAAAAACGCCCGATTGGGTTGGAAACACAAAAGCTGCGTTTTCCCGGCTAAGTTCCTTGATGAGGTATCGGTTCTCCAGGTAGATCCCTGCGGCCATCGATTTAAATCCGGCAAGACCGGCCTGGTTGTTATGTGCCGACCAGAAGTCGCATACGGCTACAGAAGCTGTGCCCATGGCAGACGACCGGGCACCAGAGGGTGTGTTTTCGTTTCCGGATCGTGCACTTTGCGTCAGCAACGCGAAAAGTAAAAAAATTGTAGAGATGTATTTCATGCCTACATTTTGATTACTAATTTAGCACAAAATAATGAATAGTCAAAGCGAAATGTTCATAAATCAATTATTATCTTTAATTGTTTATTTTAATTCTAACAATCGAAATTATGCTGACAAAGGAAGTTTTTCAGTTTCTCGAAACCTTAAAAGAGAACAACACCCGTGAATGGTTCGCGGAGAATAAAGGTTTGTACGAGGCTGCGCACAAACAGGTAGAGCTGTTTGTTCAGCAGGTCATCGATGGGATCGTCAGCTTCGATAAAACAATTCAGCCGGTTCCGGCATCCAAATGCATTTTCAGGATATACCGCGATGTGCGTTTTTCCAAGAATAAGATGCCCTATAAGACCAATTTCGGAGCGTCTATTGCCGCAGGCGGGCGAAAAATGGGAACAGCCGGGTATTACCTGCATATAGAACCAGGTGCTTCTTTTGTCGGCGGGGGAATTTACCTGCCGGACCCGGTTACGTTGAAGAGTATCCGAAAGGAAATTTATTTTAACAGCGCAGAATTCAACGCTATATTAAATGAAAAGGAATTTAAAAAAACATATGGCACACTGGATGATTTTGATAAGCTGAAGAATGCGCCAAAGGATTTTCCGGCCGATTTTGCGGATATTGATTTGCTGAAATACCGGAGTTATATTGTTACCCGGAGGGTAGATGAGGGCGCTGCACTGGCCCCTGGCTACCTCGACCAAGTCCTGAAAGCTTTCCGTGTGATGAAGCCGTTTGTTGAATTTATGAACAGGGGGATTGAAAACAGTGAGCATTTGAGAATTTGAAAATTCAAAGGCAATGGGCTGGAAATTTGAATTTAAATATCAAATAAGATCTTCAAATTGTATTTGATTCTGGGAATGACATCCTTGGGCGCAAGACCAATTCTTTTTTGCATCTGTTTATTATCAATGGCCCTAACCTGATCTATCATTATATCACTATCTTCATTTAAGCCACAGGACCCTTTTTTCAGGTGAACCCTTAATATTTCACTTTCGTTCTGGACATTGGTTGTTATCGGACAAATGATTGATGAAGGATGGTGTTTATTCAGCAGATCAGTCTGAATAACGATAACCGGCCTTGCTTTACCTGGTTCTGCTCCCTTTGTGGGGTTAATGGCTGCGATCCAGACCTCAAATTGCTTAATCTTCATCATAATTCAGATCAATATCATGAAGAACATATAAAGATTCGGCACGCACAAGTTTTGATTCCGTCTCCAATTGGGCAGCCAATAAATTTCTTTTCTGCAGCTTATTATAGAAATCAAGGGCTTCATTTATATACCTGTTGCGGGATATTTTCGTATGACCAATGATCAGTTCTGTTTCAGCAAACACCAAATCATCCAGTTTTAAAGAAAGTGTTTTCATACTATTCTTTTCTTATACCGTAAAAGTATATACTAAAAAGATATACTACAACATTTTTCTGTAATTATTTCTGTTTTATAACTTTTCGGATAGCACGAACATGTCAAAATGCACCGGGCAGCCCGTACTGTCGATGATACTGGTTTGTGATCCTAAAGGCTAAGCGCAT
>JBBRRV010000115.1:0-10363 GCA_038246075.1 Bacteroidales bacterium | reverse complement strand
TATAAAAAATAATAAGGATATTAAGGAGTGTTATTTTACGAACAGCCAATACTGGCTGTTGTTTTCGGTAGTATATTGATTCCAGTATGCCGGGCAGACCTTTTCACCCGTTTCAGTAAGCAATTTCTGCTCATACACGGCAATCATTGGATTAAAGACAATGTCGGTTACACCTAAAATATAGGTAACTGGAGCCGTTTCATCAGCCTGCTTTTCTGTTTCTACCTGGACTTCAAATTTGTTAAAAAGGAGAAGTTGCTTCAGAAAATCCACACGTGCTGCGCTGGCGCCTTTTTCAACTACAGTGCAACGTATGCCATTGATCTCTTCTACAATATGTTTGCCTTTGGTGAGGGCCATGATGATTGTTTTTTAAAATTAGTTAATGATACCGTTACTCAGCGCAAGAATCGCCTCATAAAGCGGGCTGTAGAAGCCAAGAGCAAAGATACCCAGTACACAGAGGATAAGACCTGCACGTGTATAAAAATCGCTTTTGATGTAGGCAATTGGCGTATCGCTTTTGTTGATGAACATAGCCTTCACTACCAAAAGGTAGTAATACAATGATATGGTGGCATTGAGAACTGCAATAAACACAAGCCAGTAATAACCGGAAGATGCTGCCGCTGTGAACAGGAAAAATTTACCAAAGAAGCCGGCGACAGGAGGAATTCCGGCCAGTGAAAACAGCGAAAGCATCATTGCGAGGCTAAGCTTTGGATTGGTATGGTATAAACCATCGTAATCGTCCATGGATTCTTTGCCGGTTACCGACGAAATTGCCGAGACCACTCCAAAGGCACCAAGGTTGGAGAAAATATAAATGAGTACAAAATAGATCACGGTGGTCATACCTAATTGTGAACCGGAAATGATACCGAGTAGAATAAAACCTGCCTGGGCAATGGATGAAAAGGCCAGGAAACGTTTCATGTTCTTTTGCCTTATGGCGAAAAGGTTACCGATGGTCATTGTGGCAATCGCGATGGCATAGATAAGGTCCTTCCAGAGAAACGAAATCGAATGGAAAACAGTAAAAAGGATGATCGTCAGGATAAAGACAGATCCGCCTTTGGAAATAACGGATAAGTATGAGGTCACATTAACAGGCGAACCTTCATATACATCGGCAGTCCACAGGTGGAAAGGCACCAGTGAAATCTTGAACGACATCCCTGCAAAGAAAAAGATAAATGCGAGCACCTGTAAAGGCGTATTGGCATATACAGCAGCTACCTGGTCGAAATAAACAGAACCGGTAGTTCCGTATATCATGGACAATCCAAAAAGCAGAATACCCGACGACAAAGCGGAAGACAGAATGAGTTTAATACCTGCTTCAGCCGAATGATTTTTATGATGAACATAAGCTGCCAACGCAGCCACCGGAATTGTAGCTAATTCAAGTCCAAGGTAGAACATCAGGAAATCACCTGAGGAGATCATGAAATTCAAGCCGATAAGCGATGAAAAAAGCAGGATGAAATACTCGCTGATCTTTTCGAGATTCTCTTTTTTCTTGAGCCAGGTTACTGATTGCAGCAACACGATGAAAACACCGATATTTAAAATATTTTTCATCATCTGTGTAAGCGCACTGCTGCGGTACATACCTCCGAAAAGAATGCCTGTGTTGGCGGGCAAAAAACCAATGATGGTATGAATAAAGAATAAACCTATTGCAAGGTTAATAACCATTGGTTTTTGCTTCACCGAAAGGCTTATGTCTGCAATCAACACGATCAATGCCAGTATAGTGAGCAGCACTTCGTGTCGCATTGTTAAAAAATCGGATAAATTCATAGCGTTACAACTGTTTGTTATTTATAAGCCAAGTGTTGTGTTATGTCAGTAATTTACAAGTATTAGAATATTCCGGCTACGGTGACAAAACCATTCAGACGTTCCACAATCGGACCAAGGCTGAATCCGATCATATTCGATAACCAGAGTGGTGCAATCCCGATGGCCGTAATAGCCAAGATGAGTGTGACGGTAGATAAACGTTCGTACCATTTCGCATCATCAAGTTTAAGGAAATGATCATTTGTAATAGGTCCGTAAAGCAAGCCACCCACAACACGCAGAATATAAACGGCTGTGATCACGATGGAACTTACAGCTAAAATGGTAACTACCCTATGAAATGTATCAGGATGCTGGAAGGCACCTACGAAGATGGTCATTTCAGCCACAAATCCACTGAATCCGGGTAGTCCAAGCGAAGCAAGGCCGGCGATTACATAAGCCACGCCCAGGAAAGGCATAACCTTCATCAGTCCGCCCATTTCATTCACCATGCGGGTATGTGTCCTCCCATAGATCATGCCGATTAAAGCAAAGAAAAGTGCTGTCATCAGTCCGTGTGAGATCATCTGTATTACTGCGCCATTCATGGCTGTTTCATTCATCATGAGTACGGCAAAGAGTACAAGGCCGCAATGGCTTACTGAAGAGTAAGCATTGATGTATTTAAGGTCTTTCTGCACGACGGCGCCAAATGCACCATAGACAACACTGATGGAAGTCAGGATGATAAATATCCAGGCCAGTTCGTGGGCTGCTTCCGGCATCAGGTAAATGGCAACGCGGAACGCACCGTAACCACCAAGTTTCATCAGTACTCCGGCATGCAGCATTGAAACGGCAGTAGGAGCGGAGGCGTGACCATCAGGCGACCAGGTATGGAAAGGAAACAAGGCACCGAGTACGCCAAACCCTACGAAAGTCATGGGAAAGAAGAACCGCTGGGCTGCAATAGGGATATGGTTTTGTGCAATTTCCAGTAAATTAAAAGTCAGTTGACCGCCACCTGGTGCTGAGTTAAAATAAATGCCCAGAATGCCAACCAATAGCAATGCCGAACCACCCATTAGCATCAGGGTGAGTTTCATGGCTGCATATTCCTTGGGTCCTGAACCCCATAGACCTATCAGCAGGTACATCGGGATAACAGCAAGTTCATAAAACATGAACATGGTGAACAAATCGAGCGAGATAAAGAAACCGAAAACTCCGGAAGCAAGCAGGATGAGTGAGATGAAAAATTCACGTGCAAGGTGATCAACCTGCCAGGAAGCAAAAATCCCTGCAAATACCACGAGGGAGGTGAGTCCTATCATGGCAACAGAAATTCCATCCACCCCGACCAGGTAATGTATGTTGAGACTGGGGAACCACACGATATCCCGCATGAAAAGCATCTGGGCCATGTTGCCCGTCTGACGTTCGGTGAGGTAAAGGTAGATGAGCACGGCAGCCATGACTAACTGTATGCCCATACCAATGGCGCTCACCAGGCGGGTTTGCTTGTAACTTTTGGTGAACAGGATAGCGGTGATGGTGAGCACCGGTATTATGACAAATAAACTTAAAATATCCATTCTTGTATGTCTGTTAATCAGTAATGTGAAGTATAGCTTAATAAAGTTAAGTGCTTTTAATCTTTACTTACCATAAGTAAATGAAGTAGATTACGAGTGCCACGGCACCTGAGATAAATACATAACCATATTGCTGTATCTGTCCCGATTGAAAGTCCTTGATCTCTTTTGATGTGAAATTTGTGACCCAGGCAATGCCGTTCATGAAACCATCCACAATGTGACGGTCGAACCATGCTATTGGTCTTGAGATGTAAGCAAAAATGACCCGTTTGGTAACAAAGATGTATATTTCATCGAAATAGAACTTGTTGAACGACCATTTATAGGAATATTTGAACACGCCTGCCATTTTATCAGGCAATGCGTTTGGTTTCATATACATGGCCATGGCAACACCAATTCCCAGCAGACCAATAAGTACAGATGGAATGGCTATGGACATTTCCAAATGGCTTGTGAATGGCAAACCATCGGAAGTTACAAACTGGCTGAAAGGAATAAATCCGGCAAATATAGAGGCGATGGCCAGGAAGATCAGTGGCAAAGTCATGACCAGCGGTGCTTCATGCGGTGTGTGATGGTAATGTGTTTCTTTACCCCAGAATACGCTGAAATAAAGCCTGAACATGTAAAAGGCGGTAAGGCCGGCAACAAAATATTCTACCCAGAAAAGTAACGGGTGGCTTTCGAAGGCAGCAGTGAGTATTTCATCCTTACTGAAGAAGCCTGCGAAGGGAGGAACTCCGGCAATCGTAAGACATGCAATAAGGAAAGTAATGTGTGTGATGGGAAGGTATTTCCTTAGTCCACCCATATCCTGCATCACATTGCTGTGCACCGCATGAATAATGGCGCCGGCACCAAGGAACAAAAGTGCTTTGAACATGGCGTGTGTGAATAGGTGGAACATGGAGGCCATAAAACCAAGTCCTTCATGCCCGCCGTAGCCTGATACACCAAGGGCACACATCATATAACCGATCTGCGACATGGTGGAGAAAGCAAGTATCCGCTTGATATCTGTTTGGGTACAGGCGATAACTGCAGCAAACAATGAGGTGAATGCTCCTACATAGGCCACAACTTCGAGTCCCGGCGTGGCGGCAAAGGAATAGATGGGGAACAACCTTGCAACAAGATAAACCCCGGCCACAACCATTGTAGCGGCATGGATAAGCGCCGAAACAGGTGTTGGTCCTTCCATGGCATCCGGCAACCAGATGTGCAGCGGAAACATGGCCGATTTTCCGGCACCTCCGATAAATACAAAAATCAGTGACCATGTCATGGTGGAAAGGCCCATGAAAACGATTCCGCTTCCGGTGGCCATTGCTGCGCCTTTTACATCAGTGAGCGAGATGAAATCGAAAGTGCCTGTGTTGAATGACAGAATCAGGATACCAACCAGGAATCCTAGATCAGCAAAACGGGTAACGATAAATGCTTTTTTGGACGCTGAAACCGCCGAAGGCTTTTCATAATAAAAACCGATGAGCAGGAATGATGAAACGCCTACCAGTTCCCAAAAGATATACATCTGGAAGATATTCGTTGCCAGAACCAGGCCAAGCATTGAAAAACTGAACAGGGACAGGAAAGAATAAAACCTTGCAAATCCTTTTTCGCCTTTCATATATCCAAGGCTGTATATATGGACCATCAGTGATACAGTAGTAATAACCACCAGCATCATCACCGAGATGGGATCGAGCAATATGCCCATATCGATGTGGAGCTTATCGGTCAGGTTCAGCCATGTTGTATTATAGGCAATAATTTTGCTAAAGACACCGTCTATTTTCCCATAGTTGATAAAATACTGGAAAGCAGTGAAATATGAAAGCACAGCGGAAAGCGTGAGTCCCAGGGTTCCAATGATTCCAGCCATGACCGGCTTCATTTTATGCCCGGTAAGTCCCAGGAGTATAAAGAAGAAGAACGGTACCAGCGGTATGAGTAACGTGTATGAAAAATCCATTATTTCGTTTGTTTGCGTGTTCCTATTTTTTTTATTGGCGAATGCCTATTGCCTATTGCCTATTGCCTATTGCCTAATTCTTCATCTCATCAACATTTTCCACATCGATCGATTTGAAATTGCGGTATATATTGATGATAATGGCGATAGCCACGGCGGCTTCAGCAGCGGCTACAGCAATGATGATCAGGCTGAAAAAATGTCCCTGCAACTGGTTAGGATACAGGTATCTGTTGAAAACCACAAAATTGATGTTCACCGAATTCAGAATGAGCTCGATGGACATGAGCATCGTGATTAAATTCTTTCTGGTAAGGAAGCCATAGATGCCGATAAAGAACATCATTGTACTCATTACCAGGAAATATTGCATCGGGATAGCACCGGTCATAGTTGTATAATATTAAATTATTTAGCTTCTTTTTTACCTTCTTTTCTGGCGACCACGATTGCACCGATCATTGCGGCAAGCAGCAGAATACTGATTACTTCGAAAGGAAGTGCATACCCGTCGTTACCATACCCGATCAATTGTGTACCAATGGCACGCACATCACTGACAATTGCCGGTTGTGTTGTTGGAATAAAGACAAACTTCAGTATTGCCAGTACTGTCACAATCATACCGGCGATAACAGAAATTGCAGCAAAAATGGCGTGTTTAAACGGGGCCATTGCTGCCCGTTCGCTGATATGGCTGGTAAGCAGGATTGAGAAGATGATCAGCACCACAATACCTCCGGCATATACCGTAAGTTGAACGGCAGCCAGGAAGTTATAATGCAGCATAAAATAGAGGCCTGCAGTGGAGATCAGCACAAAAAGCAGGTAAACAGCTGATCTCAGGATGAGGCGGCTTGTTACCGTCAGCACCGAAAAGATGAGGATCATGCCAGCCAGAAGGTAAAACATTACTTCACTATTCATTTTATTTATTTATTCGTTAATCAGAATTTCTTTTATTGTCAGATTCTAAATACAAGAATTACTCCTTGACGCCTTCCATTATTTTTGAGCCGGGCTGGTTTAAAACTTTAGTCAGGGTTGTACGATCCCAATGGGCATGCTCAAATTTCTGCCCCATGGTAATGGCGTCCGAAGGGCAGGCTTTTACACATAAATTACATAAGGTGCACATGCCAAGATGATAAATGTGCTTGTCGATAATGCGTTTCTTCTTGCCTTCTTCATTCACAATACTTTTCGTAATGATTTCGATGGAACCATTCGGACAAGCGAGTTCACAGATACCACAACCAGTGCATTTATGTTCATTATTTGCGTCGTGTGGCATGATCACTTCGCCGCGGAAGCGTTCGAACATCACAAGTGTATCACGGTTTTCAGGATACTGCTGTGTGACATTGTTCCAGGGCGTAAAAAAGTACTTTGCAGTAACTTTCATGCCCGTCAGCAATGTCCAGAGAGCATTAAATATTTCAGCTATATAATTAAAGAATGATTTCATGTGTTTATAATTTGTTTTTTAAAGGACACATGGAACTCGCCATGATCATCTTCCTATTAGTTGCCAAAATTATCGCCATGGCTCGTTTCATGATTCGTAATTATCGTTTTCAGTTTCAGAATTTTACCAGTGCCAGCCCAGCAATACCATTGTAGCCATTAAAAGGATGTTGAACAGGTTAATCGGCAGCAGGTATTTCCATTCGAGTACAAGGATCTGGTCGATACGCAGGCGGGGGAAAGTCCATTTAAACCACATGATAAGGAAAATGATGCCAAACACCTTTAAGAAGAACCATACAAGACCCGGGATGAAATCCATCACGGCATTAAATCCTTCGAAGCCTCCGAAATGGAAAGGCATCCAACCTCCCAGGAATACGATGGTAGCCATGGCTGATACAATGAACAGATTGATATATTCGGCCAGAAAGAAGAATGCAAATTTTATCCCTGAATATTCTGTGTGAAATCCAGCTGTGAGCTCTGATTCAGCTTCAGCAAGGTCGAAAGGACCACGGTTGGTTTCGGCAGTACCTGCTGTTACAAACACAATAAATGCAATAACTGCCGGGATATGTCCTTTAAAAAGGAACCATCCACCACGCTGCAATTCCACAATTTCAGAAACCTGCAGCGTGCCGGCCAGAATAACCATTGTAATAAGCGACAATCCGACAGAGAGTTCATAACTTACAATCTGTGCACCACTGCGCATTCCACCAATGAGTGAATACTTATTATTACTTGCCCATCCGGCAAGCAATACACCGATAACGCCGACAGAAGAAACAGCGGTAACGAAAAATATACCTATGTCGAAGTCAAGTGCCTGCAAACCCGGTGCAAATGGAATGACAGATATGGTAAGGAACGGCACAATGATAACGATGAAAGGAGCGAGGTTGTAAAGAAATCTGTCCACACGCGATGGTGTGATCAGCTCCTTCATCAGCAACTTAATAAAGTCGGCGATTGTTTGCAGTAATCCCCATGGCCCGACCCGCATAGGTCCTAATCGTTGCTGAAATGCAGCACAAACTTTGCGCTCCAGGTAAACCAGTAACAGTCCGAAAACGGCAACAAATAAAAGGTATAAAACACCAATTATTGTCCATTCAATGATTGTTGTAAGTAGCGGGGAGACGTTTTCACTCAATGCCTGGTGTATGGCTTGCGTGACAGGCGTAAAATCGTATTTTTCGAATGCCATTCTTAAATGGGTTTATCTGTTTTGTTCACAATTTTTTGTATTGTCTGACAGGTGCATTTATCTGTCGATATCAGGGATAATCAGGTCGAAAGTAGCCATTATAGCTACAAGGTCAGCGATTTTCCATCCTTTTGCGATATGGTTGATGGCGAATAAGTTTCCAAAACTTGGTGAGCGAAACTTAACACGGTAGGGATTTTTCTTGCCATCACTTATGATATACACACCGAGCTCGCCACGGGCTGTTTCGACACGCTGGTAAAATTCACCTTCAGGTAGTTTGATGACACCTTTCATTTTGGCGGCATAATCGCCCTCAGGAATATTATCGATAAGTTGCTCAATAATATTCATCGATTCCCACATTTCCTCCATTCTCAGTTTCCAACGCATGTATGAATCGCCATCGGTGCCAAGTTTTTCGTCGAATTTAACATAAGGATAAGCGCTGTATGGATGTGCCTTCCGCACATCGCAGCTGAATCCTGAAGCACGTCCGGTTGGTCCTGTTACGCCATAAGCGATAGCATCTTCTTTTGACAGAATGCCAACTCCTTTGGTTCGGTTTCGGAAAATGATGTTGTCGGTGAGTAATTTATCGTATTCAGGTAATATTTTTCTGAATTTCTGAATAAAGGCTTTAACCTTACGTTGGAAGTTGGGATGGATGTCAAACATTACACCACCGGGAACACTGTAATTTAGCGTCAGGCGGGCACCGCATGTTTCTTCAAAAATGTCGAGGATATCTTCGCGGTCACGCAGGCCATAAAAGAAAGCTGTCAGTGCTCCAAGGTCCATACCCGAAGCACACCACCACAACTGGTGAGAAGCAATACGCTGTAATTCGTCAAAAATAGTACGGATATATTTTACGCGTTCAGGGATTTCAGTTTCTAATGCGTTCTCAATACAAAGGCAAACAGCTTCATTATTCATATGTGCCGACAGGTAATCCATCCGGTCGGTGAGATGAATGATCTGTGGGTAGGAGAGGGCTTCGGTCATTTTTTCGATGCCGCTGTGAATGTAGCCGATATGTGGCTCCACATTATGGACGATTTCTCCTTCCAGTTTGAGTAGTAACCGCAAAACGCCGTGTGTGCTGGGATGTTGCGGGCCCATATTAACGAGATATTCGTCAGTCTTTATCTCGTCAAGGGTGATTAATTTTTCAGTGATCTCGGCCATAACTATCTTTCTACAACATGAATATCATCCTGAAAATCTTTGCGCAGCGGGTACCCCCAGGTGTCGTCGAGGAAGACCCTGCGAAGATGTGGATGATTGTTAAAAGTAATTCCCAGTAAATCAAATATCTCATTTTCATGAAACTCAGCAGTAGGCCAGATATCAGATACTGTATCCAATACAGGTGTTTCCCTGTTTTCAGTATTGGTCTTTACAACCAGGAAGTGCTTATGAGTGGTGGATTCCATATGGTAAACAACCTGCAAGAATTCAGGGTAATCAACTCCTGACTCGCACACCAGGTAATCGAATGCCAGGCTGTTATCCGATTTGAGTTTTTGCATCAGTGTATGCATCTTATCCCGGGAAATCGTAATCTCAGGATATTGGCTGCCTTGTTTGACAACTGCATCAGGGTATGCGGATGAGAGTTGTTCAATAAGTTGTTCGTTTGTCATGGACTGATTAGATTTCGGATCGTGATTTCCAGGTATTTTCCCGGTTCAAATCCTTACTTTTTTATCTGTGATTTGAAGTTTTTCTCTCTTTTAATTTTTTTCTGCAATTGCAGGAAGGAGTATAAAAGTGCTTCTGGTCTTGGAGGACAGCCTGGCACATATATATCAACAGGTATCACGTGGTCGGCACCTTTTGAAATAGTATAAGAATTATAAAAGAAAGGACCTCCGGATACAGCGCAAGCACCCATGGCAATCACGTATTTGGGATCGGCAATCTGATCGTATAATCGTTTCAGAACAGGCGCCATTTTATAGTTGATGGAACCAGCGATAATGATCATATCTGCCTGGCGGGGGCTGGCACGTGCAACTTCATAGCCGAAACGTGCAAAGTCATGTCGGGAAGCCCCGGTTGTCATCATCTCCATCGCACAACAGCGGGTCCCGAAAGTAAGGGGCCACACCGAATTTGAACGTGCCCAGTTTACAAGCGCATCAAGTTGTGTGAGTATGATACTGCCTCCCTCGTATTGTTCCAGGATAGGGAAGTCGTTGGTTTCAAATTCATTTTTCTTTTTTATTCCCATTTCAACGCGTGTTTTTTCCAGCCATAAAGTAGGCCAAGACCTAAAATAGAGAAAAAGATGAGTATTTCAATGTATGC
>JBBRRV010000114.1:0-10385 GCA_038246075.1 Bacteroidales bacterium | reverse complement strand
AGTATACTGTTTGAGCCATTATTTAATAGTGATCGTCTTTTCTTTTCCATAATCGTTAACCGCAAGCCAGGCCATCAGTCCCATTCCGGTCTCAATACTACTTTCATCGACATCGAAAATGGAGGTGTGCAGATTGCGAATTTGCTGCCATTCCGCATTTTTAACTCCGAGCCGGTAAAAGCATGCCGGAATGATATGTGAGTAGTAGGCAAAATCTTCGGCAGTCATCCGCTGTTCAAGGTCGACCACATTTTCAGCTCCCAGATATGCTATTGCAAGTTGTTTCGACCTTTCAGTAACTTGTTCATCGTTCACCAGGAAGGGATAACCTTTATCGATAAACACATCACAGCTCCCACCCATGCTTTCGGCTAGACCCTGCGCCAGCCTGGTAATTTTCAGATGTGCCTGTGCCCGCCATTCTTCGTTAAAGGTGCGGAATGTGCCATCAATCTTTACTTCATCAGGGATGATATTGGTCCGTCCATCGGCGATAAATCGTCCGAAAGAAAGCACTGTCGGAATATCTGCCGGTGCGGCGCGGCTCACCACCTGTTGCAGCGCCACCACAATATGTGATGCAATGAGTACGGGGTCAATATTCAGATCAGGCGTTGCCGCATGTCCTCCCCGTCCCTTCACCGTAAGGTAAACCTCATCGGTGGAGGCCATATAGCGGCCAGATCTGAAACCTACTTTCCCGGCCTGGAGCGAAGGCAAAACATGCTGGCCCAGAATCCGCAGGGGCACAGGATTTTCGAGTACGCCTTCGTTGATCATCGCAATAGCTCCTCCTGGAAACTGCTCTTCAGAAGGCTGGAAGATGATCCTGATGGTGCCTTCGAAGGAGGATCTCTGGCGCTGCAGAATGCGTGCTGCGCCCAAAAGGCAGGTCATATGCACATCGTGGCCGCAGGCATGCATCACACCCGCATGCTGCGAACGGTATTCAACATCGTTGGCTTCCTGAATGGGCAAGGCATCCATGTCTGCGCGTAATGCAATGGTCCGGATACCCGGAAGATGCCCCGCTATGGTGGCTATTATCCCTGTGCCGGCAACACCTGATTTAAATGAAATCCCATATTCAGTGAGCTTTTGGACCAGGAAGGCAGCCGTGTCGTGCTCCCTGGTGGAAAGTTCGGGGTGCTTATGCAGGTTTTGGCGCAGGCTGATCATTTCAGGAAGAAATTCAGCGGCACTGGACTTTATGGCTTGTAACAGGCTTTGTTGTGTTGAATCCATCAGGTATAGGCTTTGTTGCGGATCAACAAATATACGGATTTTGAAAGTGCGGACTGCTAAGGTGGAGACAAGGAGATGTGGCGAGGGGGTGAGGACCCGCTAGTCTCTCTTCCGCGCCAGTATTACCCTGATATTACCCGAATCATCTGAAACGGATTCAACTTTTTCGTAGTGTTCCGATCGCTCGACGATCTGCATGATGAATGGCCCCTGTCCAAGGCCTATTTCGAAAATAATCCAACCTGCCTTTGCCAGAAAACGGGGCGCTTCAGCAATGAATTTCAGGATTATTTTCGTGCCTAACATCCCACCGTCAAAAGCCAGCACGGGTTCATTATCAGAAATCTCAGCGGTCATTTTCTGAACCTTTGCGCTTGAAATATAAGGCGGATTGCAGACGATAAGATCGGCCTTTTCATAATATGCATCCGATTCAAATGCCGTGAACAGATCGCCCTGGGCTGCATGCACCCTTTCGCCCAGATTCAGAAACGAGATGTTATCGCGGGTAAGATCAACTGCTTCCTGCGACAGGTCAGCAGAAACCACCACCGCACCAGGATTGAAACAGGCAATGGCCACACCCAGGTTTCCTGCACCGCAGCAGATGTCCATCACCTTAACCTGCTGCTTTCCATCGGCCATATTCAGGGATAGTTCCAGCGCTTTCCTTCCGAGTATTTCAGTTTCCTTCCGTGGGATAAGCGCTCTTCTGTCCGTCAGTAATTCAATACCCATGAAACTCTGGCGACCCGTTATATGAGCAAGTGGTGTATTGCTCAGCCGTTGTTCAATAAGGCCATGCAGCAGCTTAACCTGTTGGTCAGTGAGCTCCGGCAGCTGGACTTTAACGGCTTCTTCAACAGACTTCGGAAGTCCGGAAGCTGCATGCCACAAAGCGGATAATGATGAGTCGATGGTCTCTTCGGGCTTGTCCTCCAGAAGGCTTAGTTTGCCGGCAAGGGAAGTCTTAAGGCTATCATAAAGTTGCGCTTTATTCATTTTCCAGGAGTATTTTCTTGAGTTCCTTTTTATCTATTTTCCCGTTCGGACTTTTGGGCATTTCATCTAAGAAAATAATGCGCTGCGGAACCATAAACACCTCCAGTTTGCTCATACATTCCTGCTGAATCCCCTTGCCGTTCACATTTGCGTGATCGTGCAGGGTAACATGAGCTATGATCGACTCACCCATGATAGGATCAGGAACACCAATCACGGCAACTTCCCTGACGCCGTCCATTTTATAGATAACATTCTCAATTTCAATCGGGCTGACTTTTTCTCCCCTGGTTTTAATGATATCATCAGTCCGGCCCTGGAAATAAAGAAATCCCTCCTCATCCATCTTAAATAAATCGTTAGAGCAAAGAATTTTTTCACCAGGCAATACACCGGGCTTAAGCATTTCCCGGCTTAATTCATCTTTTTTCCAATAGCCCAGCATAACATGCGGCCCGCGGATATGTAGTATTCCCGCTTCACCAGGTGGCACTGGCTTGCCTTCCGGCGACAGGAGAAATACTTCGGTTCCGGGTATCGCTTTGCCAACTGAATCAGGTTTTAAATCAACCAGTTCAGGCTCAAGATAACATACCCTTTTACACTCCGTTAATCCATACATTTTAAAAATAAGGGCATTGGGAAAGATTTTTTTAAGGTCGGGAACAAATTCGGCGGGTAATGCAGCCGCCGTATTCGTTACCTTTTGAATACAATCAAACTCCAGGGGATTCTCTTTGGACGATGTTATCATCATGGCATAAATGGTAGGTACTCCCGGGAATACCGTTGGTTTATACTTTTCAATATCCCTGTAAATGGATGCTGTAAAGATGAAAGATTGTTCAACGATGAGTGTTCCGCCAATGGTTATAGCCATGAGCAACTGATACAAGCCATAATCAAAAGCTAATGGCAGCAGCAACATGAGGCGGTCTTTTTCCGAAAGTCTTAAATATTGGATAAGGCTCCATGAAGTGAAAACCATTGATTGGTGCGTCATCATAACACCCTTGGGAAATCCTGTGCTCCCGGAAGTGTATATTAATGCAGCCAGGTCATTGGGGATAATGTCCGGAAGTATTGCTTTGTTGTTTTCTCCTGAAAGGATGTCTTCAAAATTTGTCAGCCTGAAATTTGAATGCGCAACAGTTATTTCTTGTTCGTTCCCTGAAATGATCACTTCCTCCATGGCGCTGGTGCCTTCCAGGGCTGTTGACAGTTCCTGCCTGAGCATGCTGCTGGAAATTAAAACCCTGGCATCACTGTCGTTTAAGATATAGTTTAGTTTATCAGCCTTTGTCTGAGGATTTATGACCAGAAATACGCCCCCTGAAAGTGTGGTTCCATAGACGGCTACGATACTCTGCCACGAATTTTCCATACAGATAGCAACCCTGTCACCCTTTTTGATCCCGATGGTCACCAGATGCGAGGCTAATTTTTCTGCACTTTCCTGTAACAATGCGTAAGTGTATTCCTTTCCTTTTGAAATAATGGCGGTCTTTGAAGGAACTTTTCTTGCGGAAATCAATAAAGCCTCTCCAAGTAAACGTTGTGGAATGACAGTCATGGCGCTGGTTATTAATGAGAAATATTATTCAACTTAATGCTGATGATCAGGTTGAAACTGACGTTATATCAAATATAATGAAACCCTTTTGATCTTCAGGTCCAATTTAGCAAATCTGTCACCTTTCCGTTCAGCGCTGTATCTGCTACCGTATAAATAAATTACCGGTTGTTTAAGCCGTCAGGTCACCGGAATTAAACCCTGACAAAATTCCGCCAGTTGCTGTTTTCGCTATAATCAGCTGTGACGGCTGTTTTATTGTGATGCGAGTATGAAGCAACCATGCCTGTAAGTTCCTGTTTGAGCATCATCAGGCTGTTGGCGATCAGTTCTGGATGAAACCCTTTAATTCCGATATCAATAACCATTTCCATTGATATGATGCGACTCACTACCTTTCCGAGTTCGACCAGTTTTCGCTGGGGAAGCTGAAGATCCAGTTCAAAATTGATTACCGTTTTCAGGTGTTCAGCCGATTTGCCGGTCAAGTTAAAGTTCTTAAGGAAGTGGTATAGGTTCGACTCCTTCGACTGTTTCATGAGTTTCACCACGGCTTCAGAGATCTGCACATAGAGAATGTCGTTTGATCCTTCAAAAATCTGAAAAGGTCGGCTATCGACAATTGCGCGCCCTGCAATGTGGTTAAGTTTGTATCCTTTGGCACCAACCAGCTGGAATAAATGTTGGGCGGATTCCTGCATGAGGTCAGTGGCAACAGTTTTTACAGAATTCGCCTTGAGGCCATGGTCGATAAGATCCGTTCCTATGGCCGCGTTGTCGCTGCTGTGTGCACAAATTGCCGAGGTAATGGTGAATGCGGACTGCAGGCATGCCAACCGATACTGTACCTGATCATATTGGAATAAATTTTTAGATCCGACAAAACGGCTCTGACAATGATCCAGTGCCTCGTCGAGCATGCGCTTTGTGAAACCCATGGCCATGGCCGGAATCTCCAGCCTGCTGCGGTGAAGACAGTCCAGCAACATTGAAATACCCGTAGTATGTGGCTCCAGGCGGTAAATCCGCGGAATCCTCACATCTATTTTGTTCCTGCCATAAGGTATCATGTATAAACCCAGGTTTTTGAAATACTCCTGCACTTCAATCCCCTGACCCGCCTTATTGTTATCACAAACAAAAAAGTCTATGTCACGCATCAGATCACCGGCAGGAGTCTGTTTGCGTGCCGTCAGGAGCCAGTAATCCGCCCAGCCGGTCAGGCCTGCCCAATGCTTGGTGCCCTTCAGGTGATAATGGTCACCCTCTTCCGTGTATGAGGTCTGCATGTTCAGTGCATCGCTGCCATGGTCAGGTTCTGTGATCATCAGCCCCCCCATCTTTTTGTTTTCCACAAAATCCCTGAACACTGACGCCTTGATTTCTTCATTGGCATATTTGGCAACAGGCTGGAGAAACAGCGCCCAGTTAATGCCCAAAGTGAGTCCCAGTGCAAGCGATTCGTAAGATGCCGCTGAGATTACATCAATGCTTTCGTGAAGGTGACCGCCGCGGCCTCCATATGCTTCAGGAATAAAGGCCAGGAATGGATCAGCCGACAATATTTCACGCATCACAAACGGCGGCAATCCGCGCTGTGTTCCCAGGAGATCCGAATTGGTTCTTTGATGGAAAACTGCATCTAACTTGTTCCTGAAATTTTGTAAGAATACTGAAAAGGGCTGGTTCAGATCTGTTCCATACCCGCTATTTGCAGCGGCCTGTCTGGTTAAATCCATAATACACTATAAATCAAGGTGATGAATAAAACAATTCCCTGGTAAAAAGGAATATCCTATTTTATCATTATCATAAATATTTACAAAAAGTTACAGGTTCCATTTGCCTAAGTATGAGCAAAGTAGTTGCCGATCATTTCAATAAACAACGGGAAGCGCATAATGTTTCAGGGTCTCAGGGTTTCAGGGTTTCAGCGTTTCAGGGTTCACTGAAAAACTCTTCATACATTTGCACTGCTTAGCATCCTGCTTATGTCGTGGCTTATTGTATTTGCACTTATTTTTTCCGGTGTTTTTGTGGGATTTATCAACACGCTTGCCGGCGGAGGAACAATCATTTCCATTGCATTGCTAATGGTTCTTGGCCTTCCGGCCAACGTTGCCAATGGTACCAACCGGATAGCAGTAATTTTTCAGAACATAACTTCAGCAGGTAGTTTCGCCCAGCAAAAGGTCCTTGATTTCCGGAAAGGCAGCTGGCTGGCACTGCCCACAATCATTGGATCAGTCATTGGGGCTCAACTCGCCGTTGACATACAGGAAGAACTTTTCCGCAAAGCAATGGCCGTTATCATGCTGGTGATGCTTTTTTTCATCATCTACAAACCCTCCGTATGGCTGAAAGGGCAGGACAAACTCGTTCTGCGCAAAGTCAGCGTCTGGCAGTACATCATCTTTTTTTTTATAGGATTATATGGAGGATTTATCCAGGTGGGCGTGGGTTATTTCCTGCTGGCGGGCATTGTGCTCGGGGCTGGCTACGACCTGGTGAAAGCCAATGCCATTAAGGTTTGGATTGTCCTGCTATATACACCATTTGCACTCATTGTTTTTGTGCTCAATGGCCAGGTAAACTGGAAATACGGCCTTATCCATGCCATCGGAAATGTAACAGGGGCCTATATCGCATCAAAATGGGCCGTTTCCTGGGGCACCAATTTCGTACGCTGGGTCATTGTTGTGGTTATCCTCATTTTTTCATCCGACCTGCTGGGACTGATCAACATCAAGGAAATGATCATGAAATAATTCCCAAATTCCAAGTCCCAAGTCTCAAGTCCCAAGTTCCAAGTCCCAAGTCCCAAGTTCCAAGTCCCAAGTCTCAAGTCCCAAATTCCAAGATCCAAAGTCCAGGATCCAAATCCCTTCAAGTCGATACTGGTATCAACCGTCCCTCGACCCTCGACCCTCGTCCCACATCCCAAGTCCCAAATTCCAAGATCCAAAGTCCAGGATCCAAAGTCCAGGATCCAAATCCCTTCAAGTCGATACTGGTACCAACCGTCCTTCGACCCTCGACCCTCGTCCCACATCCCAAGTCCCAAATTCCAAGTTCCTTCAAATCGATACTGGTACCAACCGTCCCTCGTCCCATTCTTATTTAAAGTTAGTTCTTGTTTGCGCCAATATTTGATACTGGTCGACTTTTCAGTTCCTATGCAATTATACTATCATCCAATGGCTCTTCCAGCGAAGCCTGCTTGCTGTATTGCAGCACTTCCTCGTGAACATAATCCAGGATGATACCAGCCTGCTGGAACATTCCTTCCGATTCTGTTCCTGTGTGGTAACGGAATTCGCTCACGACCCGTTTGATGCCGCAATTGATGATGAGCATGGCGCAGGTGCGGCAGGGCGTCATGCGGCAGTAAAGCGTTGCGCCTTCGAGTGAAATGCCCAGCCGGGCAGCCTGGCAAATGGCATTTTGCTCGGCATGCACCGTGCGCATGCAGTGGTTTGTTGTAGTTCCATCGGCATGGGTCACCTGCTTGAACAAATGCCCAACATCATCACAATGTGGCAGGCCGATGGGTGATCCGACATAGCCGGTAACAAGTATCTGTTTATTGCGAGCGATCACGCAGCCACTCCGCCCGCGGTCGCAGGTAGCGCGTTTGGCAATGGTATTGGCCACTTCCATAAAATATTCGTCCCACGTGGGGCGGTGGTATTGCTGTTCGTTATTTTCTGTCATATAAAGCCTATTGTCTTTTTGCTATTTGCTATTTGCACTTTGCTATTTGCTATTTTCATTTTTCATGCTGTCATGCTGAGCGGCGTCGAAGCATCACTTTTTACTTCCATCACCAGCATTCTTACTCCCTGCCTCCGGGCCTCAAAATCTCTTTTGCTTTCAGGATCTGCTCGGGTGTTCCGAGCAGGAACAATTTTGCATCCCGCACCATAACCGTATCGGCTGGTGGATTTACGATATAACTGCCGTCAGGATCCTTGAACCCTACGATATTTGCCCCGGTAAGGCGGCGTATGCTCATATCGTGTATGGTCCTGTTCTGGAATCCGGTTGGCAGGTCGGAACACAGAATCTCGACCAGGTTAACGCCTTCATCGCCTTCCATGGCAAGCCGGTGAAAAAATTCAGCAAGGTCGGGTCTTGCAACCAGTCTGGCCATATAGGTGCCGCCAACTTTCTCAGGTATCACCACATGCTGTGCACCGGAAATGTGCAATTTCTTATCGGAACCTTCGTGCGATGCCCGGGAAATGATCTTTATGTCAGCATTCAGCGCCCTGGCTGTCAGCACAACATAAAGGTTATCGGCATCGACAGGTAATGTCGAAATAAGGGCGCTGGCCTGCATGATGCCTGCCTTTTCGAGCACTTCATCCTCCCGGGCATCACCTTCTATAAAGAAGATATTCTTCGTTGGTTGCGACAGGACCAACTCGTGATCTCTCTCCACTACAACAACTTTCCTGTTCAAATGCACCAGGTCGAGCGCCGTTTGCTGCCCGTTGCGGCCATAGCCGCATATGATGATGTGATCTTTCATTTTTCTGATCCCCCTTGTTTTGCTATTGCTCTGGAAATAGATACGAAGTTTGCCTTCTATGATATGCGAAGTAATAACGGATATTGAGTAAGCAATGATGCCTAATCCAATAATGATTAAAAGAATGGTAAATATTTTTCCTTCTGTCGACAATGGCCTAATTTCCCGGAATCCGACAGTGGCCACTGTAATAACGGACATGTAAACAGCGTCGATCAGGGAATAATTCTCTATGAGCATATAGCCCACGGTTCCAACTCCAATGATGAAAATGATCAGGCTAAAGGCTACAATAAAATCAAAAAAATTCCGGTCTTTGAACATTTTATGGTCGTAATGCTATTTCATATGTTACTAATTTGTTTTTTAGCGGTCCGATCCAATCTCTAGGCTTCCAGCAAATGACAAATTGTGGCTTCAACCTGGGACTGCAAATCACTTATCGATGTAGTATTCCAGAATACATAATCTGCCATTTCAATGCATTTCCGCAGGTTTTGCTTATTCGGATCGTCGGAATTCATTTCCCGCTGTTCATTGTCGATAAAGGTTTGATAGGAAACACGGTCGGTCTCGGAATTCCTGGTTACAATACGGTCGTATCGGCTTTGCGGTTCGGCATCCACCGCCAATAGGATAAAATTATCTTTCCTGCGCAAGGAGTCTATTTCACCGGGGGTACGTATGCTTTCGATCACGCAATTTTTCCCGATTAATAAGGCCTGTTCGTACAACTGATCAATGATATAGGATGGCGAATGCCGTGCACGCAGATCGTTGGCCACCTTCACCATGCTGTCGCGGTTAACAGGCAATCCTCGCCTGACAATTTCTTCAGAAATAAAGCCCCTTACCGAAAAATGAACAAGTCCTTTCTCCTTCACCAGGAAATCCACAATAGTTCCTTTTCCTGCCCCCAGGGTCCCCGTAATTCCGATTATTAACATAGTTTAGTTTTCTTTCTTTATTTAATGCTATTAATGAGCCACGTTTTGATTGCGGATTATTCGCTACGTTCTTGAGGTCGCTGCGCTTAGTTGAGGATTGCGGATTATTCGCCGCGCTTGTGAGACCGTTTCGCTTAGTAGCGGACCAACGATTTCGTTCGTGCAGTCGTGCAGTCGTGCAGTCGTGCAGTCGTGAACGCAGTTGTGTAGTCGCTAAATCTCCCCATCTCCCTATCGCCCTTTCGCCCCTTCTGGAGCTCCTAACTAAAACCCTTTGCTCTTTAAGTCCGCTATCCATTTGCTGTCCACCTTTTCGGGTTCGAACATGCTGAGGCGGTCGAGCAGATGAATGGGATCGTGATCCACCAGCAGGTTATTCCTGTGCTCCGGACGAACAAATTTCTCATCAACAGTATGGTTAAGAAAACGGACCAATCCATCCCAGTAACCGCAGGTATTCAGCAAAGCCATAGGCTTGTCGATGAGCTCCAGCTGATTCCATGACATAACTTCAAACAGCTCGTCGAGTGTACCAATGCCACCAGGCAAGGCAATGAAGGCATCCGAAAGGCGCGACATCCTTTCCTTGCGTTCGCTCATGCTGTTTACTACATGAAATGCGGTGAGCCCTTTATGAGCAACTTCTTTATCGATAAGCTGCTGTGGCATAACCCCGATGGCTCTTCCTCCCATTTGCAGCACAGTATCGGCTATGGCGCGCATAACACCGATGTTCGATCCGCCATAAACCAGTGTAATATCACGGGTTACAAGTTCGCTCCCGAGTTGCCGGGCTGCTTCAATATATTCAGGACGGCTTCCGGAACTTGAACCGCAAAAGACACACAATGAAGTTATTGTTCGCATCTATCAGTCTGATTTTAGCATTTATAAACTACTGGAGAACAGAATACAGGCAGATTCAAATCATTACAGGGGCTGACTTACACTGTGTTGTAAAGATATGATTTTTCAGGTATGGATGGGACTAATGTTTGTACATTGCAGCTATTCAGCCATTTATTTGTTTGAATAAAATTGTAATTTTATCGTTTTAAAACACGAAATGATTTATCAGATAATT
>JBBRRV010000113.1:0-10464 GCA_038246075.1 Bacteroidales bacterium | reverse complement strand
TCTTGGGAGAGCCATCCCACGGTCCCAGATGCAAGTCCGCAGCTAAAGTCCGCGCATCCCCAATGCACGTCGAGACTTAGCTCGCGCTCGACCAGGTAAACCTTCTGAGAAAAAAGTCTCAGACCCCAGACGCGAGTTTTCGGATAAATCAGCTCGTCGACCGATACGAGAGGCCCTTCGGCTCCGTCTTTAGAGAAGAGAGAGACGGCGGCTAAAGGATGAAAGCTCGGCGCGCCTACTGATTCGGCGGCAGCGGCCGTGAGCTCGGTGCCATCGAAGAGAGAAAACTCGGACGACTCGAGAGCGAGCGACGAGAGCGTGAGCGCTGACGCGCCGCGCTCGATCGCCGGCGACGTCGATCGTGTGAGCGAGGCCTCGGCGAGAGGCGCCAGGAGAAGCAGCGCCAGAGAGGAGGCCAGCCGGACAGATTTCACGCGGCTCATTTTGCGCTTCCTAGGGCTCCAGACGCTCGAGGATGTGCTCGGGCGCGCGGCGCTGGTGCGCGACCGAAACGATGTTGACCCGCTCGGGATGAAGGACGTAGTGGACCGCGTAGGGAAAGCCCTGGAAGAGCTTTCTTCTCACGCCTTCGGGGCCTACCGCGGGCGCACCCTCGGGGTGCTCGCGAAGAAAAACGGCGCAGCGCCAAAACTCGGCGACGAAGCGTTCGGCGACGTCCCTCCCAGCCTCGACGCGGTAGTACCTGGTCGCGGCGCTCAGATCGAGGCTGGCTCTCGGATGGAGCTTGACCTCAATCAAGCTGCGAGCGCGCGTCTTTCAGGGCGTCTTCCAGCGAGATCGTCTTGACGACGCCTTCGCGCACCTCGCGAGCACGGCGCGTGGACTCCTCGAGCCAGAGGGCCTCGGCGAGGGCCTCGGGAATCTCCTGGGCTGGGTCCAGCGAGGCGGCGATGCGCCTGAGGACTTCGATGCGAGCCTCAGGGCTCAGTTCCTCGGCTGCCGCGACGATCTCGTCAGCGCTTCTCACGGTGCTCATTTTAGTCCTCGCACCCTTCTCCGGCCATGGGTTTGAGCTTCGCCCCCGGGTGAGTCGCGTCGTGGATCTTCTTCAGCTTGTCGATCGTCACCTGCGTGTAGATCGTCGTGGTGTCGAGCTTCGAGTGGCCGAGCATTTCCTGGACGTAGCGGATGTCGGCTCCCCCGTCGAGCATCAGCGTCGCCATCGTGTGCCGGAAGATGTGGCAGGCGCCTTCCTTCCCGACGCCCGAGGCGAGCAGGTACTTCTTCATCTCGTGCCCGAGAGCGTCGGGGTTAAAGGGCACGCCCATGTAGGTCAGGAAGACCACGCCTTCGTCCGGCGGGACTAGAAGATGGGGCCTCACGTCCATCAGGTACTTCTCGAGCCACTTCAGCGCGCGCTCGCCGATCGGGACGACGCGATCCTTCTGGCCCTTGCCCTCCCTGATCATCAGCGTCCCTTTCTCGAAACCGATGTCGTAGAGCTTCAGGCGCATGAGCTCGCTTCGCCTGATGCCTGTCGAGTAGAAGGTCTCTAGGATCGCGCGGTCGCGGATGCCGACTGGGTCGGTCAGGTCCGGCTGCGCCAGGACCTTCTCGGCCTCAGTGGCCGTGAGGATCTGCCGCGGGAGTCTCCGGCCGAGGCGCGGCATGTCGAGCTCGGAGGCCGGGCTCGATCCGAGGTAGCCCTGCTTCGTGAGCCAGCGGAAGAAGTACTTCGGCGCCGAGAGTCTCTTGTACTGGCTTCGGAAAGATAGCGGCCGGCCGTGCGTGGTTCTGTACTGATAGAGGAAGCGCTGGTAGCGCTCGAAGATGGGCCGCGAGATCTCGTCAGGGCGCGTGAGGCCACGCTCGTGACACCACACGAGAAAGAGCGACAGCTCCCACTCGTAGTGACAGGCGGTGTTCTCCGAGATATTGCGGACGCGCAGCGCCTCGATCCACATCCGCATGAGCGCGACCATGCCGCCGGGATCGCTAGCCTCTACGAAGGCCCAGATCTTCTTCTCGCCACGCCGGGCCATCAGGCACCGCGGAGGAAATAGCGCCTCGGCCGATAGCTTTTCTCTTTAGCCGCCTCGGCCGGGTACGACGACACTTTCGCTTCGTCACCGAGTAGCGGTTTGTCGAAGCGCGCGGCGACTAAAGGAAGAAAAGCAGCTTCAGATGCGGGCTTCGCCGTGATTCCGATGGGGCTCGGGGTGGCCTCGATGGGGGCTCGACCGGGGCTCATTGCCCCCTCGAAGTCGGGTTCGTCCCCCCTCGAGGTCTGAGTCGTAGCTCTTCTCAGAAGCTCGTCATCGACGAGCCCGATGACGAAAGGCCGGCCGTCCTGCCCTTGGCCTTCGTAGAGAAGCTCGTAGACGAAGCTCTGGCCGCGGCCGCCACGGTGGACGAGCACGTACTCCAGCTCGACGAGTCGCCCGAGATGCACGCGCACCTGGAAGTCGGTCCAGCCGGTTGCGTCACGCACGGCCTTCCGGCTGAAGAGAAAGTCCGCTCTCCCCTTTTTCAGCCGCCCGGTCTCCGTCTTCACCCATTCCTCGAGCAGCTCGAGGAGCCGCCGTGTCTGCGGAGGCAGCTCGTCGAGCGAGCGGCCGAGGACCTCGGCCGCGAGCCGATTCGCGGTCGCGATGTCGGTAAGCGTCGCCTCGATGTACTCGACGGCCTTTCCTTCGTGCGTGATCGTCTTCACCTGGCGCTGGTGCTGGTAGAGAAGCGCGATGGCCCGGATGAGGGTCAGGTACTTGACGTGATCGCGCCTCGTGCGCGTACGGTCGTCGAGGAAGGTCAGGCGGCCCGCGTAAGGATTCGCCACGAGAAGCGGCTTGAGAAGGCGCTGGGCGTTGCGATGGAGGCGGACAATCCTGCTTTTTTCTTTAGCGGCCAGCAGCCCCCCGATCGTCTCGGCCTGCCGCTGCAGCTCGTGGATCCTCTTCGTCTGCTCGCGGTTCTCGTCGACGGTGAGGACGAGACAGCGATTCAAGAGCTCCTCGTCCACGACGGCCGCCGTCGTCGTCAGGAAGATCATCACCGGCCCTTCGACGCGGTATTCCTGCGTGACGAGGCGGCCGGTCTGCGGATCCTTCCCCGTGGAAGCGATCGTCAGCTCGCCCTCGCTCTGCAGAAGCTTCAGGGCATACGTCGCTCTCTCGGCGCCTTCCTCCTCGACGACGGCAAGGATCTTGTGGCGCAGACTCTTCTCTTCGGTGAAATAGAAGAGAGACATGCCCGTCAGGGCCGAGTACTTCTCGCGCTCTTCCTCCGGGACGAAGTCGAGGATGGCTTCCATGAGCGCGGACTTCCCCGCTGCCGAGCTGGACTGGAGGATGACGGCCAGGGGGCGATCGAGCTTTCTCGAGGTGGCGGCCAGGTACCCGACGAGCTTGTTCGTTTCCTCGCCCACGACGCCGCAGCGGGAGAAGTCGTGCAGGATGCGGTCGAGGAGCCGAGGATCACGGAGAAGTTTCATCGCCTCGTCGGTGTCCTCGGCGCTCATGAGGACGTGGCGTTCCTTCGGCTCGAGCACTTTCGTGATCGCTTCCTGCTGCAGCTCTTCAGCACGACGGAGTACCGCGCCCAGGTCGTGCTTGATGACGCGCTCCTCGACGCCCAGCTCGAGAGAGGCCTGACGTTCGAAGCCGGCACGCGCACGAGCCGCGTAGAGATCGAAGGTGTCGACGAAGAAGCCAGCGAGAGGCGACGTGGAATCGAAGAGATCGCCGTCGCGCGAGACGAAGACATTGAGGCGCAGCGTGCCGTAGGAGAGGTTCTTGCGCAGGCCGCGCACGCGATAGCGGCGATCGGCCTGGACGAGGACGAATTCGTCCAGTTCCTCGCCCGGCTTCTCTTTCTTAGCCGCTTCCTCGTCGTGTTCACGAGATGGCGTCGGCGCTTCGGGTAGCGGCGCAGGGGCGGCTAAAGAAAGAAGCTGAGCGGGGGCGGCAGCTCGCGACTCTTCGGTGCGCGCAGCCGGCCGCTCGGCTGCTGCCTGCATTTCTTCTTTAGCCGCCTCTTCCGGCCTCTTCGTCTTCGTCGGCCGTTCCGGGCCGCGGCCTTTCCCGATCCACTCGGCGCCCCTGATGAAAAGCCCGAGCGTCTTTTCGGCCGGCTGCATCTTCCTCGCGACGTCGTTGGCATCCATGCTCTTCGGGAAGAGGATGCGGAAGCACTCGACGCCTGCGGCCATGAGCTTCTCGGCCACTTTCGCCGTGCCGCGATCGCCGGCCTCGTCACGATCGAAGGCGATGTAGCAGCGCTCGATCTCGTGGAAAGAGAAGGCGCCGAGGATCTCTTCGGTGAAGCCCTCGACGCCGTAGGCGCAAGTGACATTCTTGAAGCCGTTCTCCCAGAAAGAGAGAGCGTCGATGAGTGACTCGGTGAGGATGATCGTCTTCGATTCGAAAGCCTCGACGTTGAAGACGCCACGATGCGGGCCGGGCAGGTACAGGTGATCGGGCGTGCCGGGTCTGAGGTCGTTTCGCGTCTTCCTGCCGTACATCCCGCTCACGTTTCCCGCGCTGTCACGGATCGGGATGACGAGAGAGCCGACGAGGTGCTCGTGGCCGGACGTCCGGAGGATGCCGAGGTCCTGCAGTCGCGTCCGAAGCGCCAGGCCCGCTTTGGATTTCACGTTCGGGAGACGGAGGCCGAGGGTCCGATTCGCGTAGCCGAGCTTGAAGTGCGAGACGAGCTCGTCGGATCCGATGCCTCTTTTGGCCACGTACTCTTTCGGGTCAGCCGTCGTCTTGAAGAGCTCGTGGCAAAAGTCGGCGTACTGGTTGAGGAGCGCCTGGTCGTCGGCCTCGAGATCGAGCGGGCACGACAGCTCGGTCACGGCCGCGCGCCTCACGAGGGACGCGGCTTCTAAAGGGAAGAATTCGGCGAGCAGCTTGTCGACGGCCTCACGGAAGTCGAGCCCCTCGGCTTTCATCACCCAGTCGATCACGGTGCCGCCGGCCTGACAGGCGCCCATGCAGTGCCAGAGACCGCGCGAGGGTGTGAGCACGAGCGACGGGTCGTGATCCTCGTGCATCGGGCAGAGGCCGAGGAGGTTCTCGCCCGAGACCTTGAGCACGGCGCCCGAGCGCTCGACGAGGAGCCGGAGCGGCGTCTCCTGCTTGATGCGCTCGAGGAGGTCGCTCGGGATGCGGGGCATCTGTCAGGCTCGTTTCCCGAAAACTCTGTCAAGGGGAAAGTGGGCCGCGCGGGGTGTCGTATTCGTGGCCATATCGCGTTGACGTAAAAGTACATTTTATGTACCCTAGCTGTCAAGTGCTGGAGCTTTTCCCTTTCGCGCGCGACCCTACACTCGACCCAATGGCGGGCCAGAAGCGGAGAAAGTCCTCGCCTCAAGAGTCGATCGGCGAGCGGATCCGGCGGCTTCGTCGCGCCCTTGGCCTGACGCAGGAGCAGCTCGCCGAGCGCGTCGAGCTCTCACGCCGGATGCTCGCGTATTACGAGATTCAGGGCGGCGAGCCCCGGCCCGAGCTCCTGCTGAGGTTCGCAGAGGCCCTGGGGGTTTCCGTCGACACCCTGACGGGCTACCAGACGCCCTCGAGGAAGGTCTCTCTTGTCCAGCCCGAGACCCCGCGGCTCTGGCGCCGCCTGAAGCGCATCGAGGAGCTTCCCCTCCACGACCGCAAGACGATTCTCAAGATGATCGACGCGATGGCGGACGCGCGCCGCAAGGCCGGCTGAGGCTTGGATTACCGTACCTACGGCGTCAGCCGACGCGACAGAGAGCCGCTCCTCAGATTCATCCTCGACGCGCTTTCCGAGCAGGGCTGCCGGATCCTCAAGGCCTCCGATCCTGGCGTCGCGCCGTTCCGGATCTCTTTCGAGACCCCTGGCGGCGAGCGCATGGGAGTCGTCTGCTACGCGTTCCTGGCCAATCAGAAGCTGACGCGGAATCGCCCCGCCGACGAGCGCCGGTTCCAGGTCAAGTACGGCGAGAAGGACGGTGCGCTTCACCGGATCTGGCAGGACCCCTACGGCCTCTACACGACGCTCTTCGTCGGAATCGACCCTGAGGCCGGCTTCTTCGTCGGCGTCGATCCCGAGATGCATAACCCCACGCGCTTTTTCATCAGCGTGGAGTTCAAGGAAGCGCACGCCGAGGCGATCCTCAAGTCGGGCTGGCACGCGTGGGAGCGCGAGAAGAGAAAGCAGGACGCCTTCTCCGAGCCTGTCGAGGTCCTCGTCGGGGGAAAGAAATCACGTCTTCTCGACTACGTGAGATTCGAGAGGGCCGCGCACAGGCTCGACCAGGGCCACCGCCAGCTTCTCGCCGAGAAGATGACGGCCGGCCCGCTCGCCGAGATCAAGCTCTCGCCCGGACCGATGCCCGTACCCGAGCCCGCGGCAGTGCACGAGCTGGCGCGAGAGTTCGAGATGACGACGGATCAGGTGCTCGATCTCATCGCCTCGGCCCGCCGGCTGAAGATGGCCGTGCGCGGCTGGGTGGCCGAGGAGCACCTCGTACGGACGCTCACCAAGGTCGAAGGTGTGAGCGACTGCAAGCGCCTCGACGAGGAAGGCGGCCCGGACGTCTCGCTGAGCTTCAAGGGGAGCCGCCTCGTCACGATCCAGTGCAAGAACGTGCTGAGAAATACCCTGGCCGACGGCACGGTGCGGCTGGATTTCCAGAAGACCCGCGCCTCCAAAGGCGACCCCTGCACCCGCTATTACCGGCCCGCCGAGTTCGACCTCGTCGCCGCGTGCCTTCACGCCATTACCGAGCGCTGGGAGTTCAAATATGCGCTCCCGGGCTCGCTCGACAAGCACGCCAAATGCCCAGGCCGCCTCAGCCAGACGGTCCGTCTCGACACGCGCTGGACGCCCGAGGCTGGCGCTATGCTCCAGGCCGCCTCGAGGGCGTAAGCGCATGGCGGAAAAGCCGCAAGTCATCAGCCTTTACACGGGAGCCGGCGGGCTCGATTACGGGCTCGAGGCCGCAGGCTTCGAGACCTCTGTAGCCGTCGAGATGGATCGCGACTGCGTGACGACGCTGCGCGCGAATCGCCGCTTTCCGGTGATCGATCGCGACATCCTCAAGATTCCGACAGAGGAGATGCTCGACGCGGCCGACCTCAAGCCCGGTGAGGCCGACCTTCTCATCGGCGGGCCTCCCTGCCAGCCTTTCTCCAAGAGCGGCTACTGGGCGCGCGGCGACGCGCTTCGGCTCGACGACCCGAGGGCCGCCACGCTCGGCGCCTATCTTCGCGTCCTTGAAGAAGCCAGGCCGCGCGCGTTCATCCTCGAAAACGTCGAGGGCCTCGCCTACGAGGGCAAGGACGAGGGTCTTCGCCTCCTTCTCGACGCGATCGACGACATCAACAAAAGAAAAAAGACGCGCTATCGCCCCGTCGTGATGCGGCTCAATGCCGCCGACTACGGCGTGCCGCAGCTGCGCCAGAGGGTCTTCGTCGTCGGCGAGCGCGAGGGCCGCAAGCTGACGACGCCCGCCGTCACGCACGTCTCGCCCGATCGGGACCGGCTTCTCTTCGAGGAGGGCCTGCCTTCGCACCGGACGGCCTGGGACGCGCTGGCTGACGTGAGCCCCGATCCAGCCGAGGACCTCGCGCTCAAAGGGAAGTGGGCCGAGATCCTGCCCTCGATCCCCGAGGGCCAAAATTATCTCTGGCACACGGATCGAATGGGCGGACTGCCTCTCTTCGGCTGGCGTCGCCGCTACTGGTCGTTCCTTCTCAAGCTCGCCAAGAGCCTTCCCTCCTGGACGATTCAGGCGCAGCCCGGCCCGGCGACGGGTCCTTTCCACTGGGAAAATCGCCGGCTTTCGATGCGCGAGCTCTGCCGGCTGCAGACGTTCCCGGACGACGTGACGATCACGGGCTCTCTCCTCGCTCAGCAGAAGCAGACCGGCAATGCCGTCCCATCGCTTCTTGCCGAGGTGATCGGACGCCAGATCCGCACGGAGCTTCTCGACCTTCGCCCGCTGAGATCGACGCTGAAGCTGCTCCCTCCCGACCGCTCGCCGGCCCCGCCCCCCGAGAGGACGAGGCCCGTGCCGCAGAGGTTCAGGAAGATGTCGGGCGAGCACGAGGCGCATCCAGGCACGGGCAAGGGCTATCGCGCGGCGTCACGCGCGCTTCAAGCCTGACTCTTCTCCCATGGACGTCTACGGCCCCGCGACGCGCTCGTACGCGATGTCGCGCATTCGGAAAACGGACACAACGCCCGAGGTGCTTCTGCGCAAGAGCCTCTGGGCCGCGGGGCTGCGCGGCTGGCGCGTCCGGAGAAAACTCCCCGGCACGCCCGACATCGTCTTCGGCCGCGCGCGCCTCGTCGTTTTCGTTCACGGCTGCTTCTGGCATTCCTGCCCGCGATGCGCGATTCGTGAGCCGCGAAGCAATCGGCGCTACTGGATCCCGAAGCTCGCGCGCAACAGAGTCCGCGACAAGCGCGTCAGCCGGGCGCTGCGCGCCTCGGGCTGGCGCGTAATGCACGTCTGGGAGCACGAGGTGATGCGCGACGTCGATCGCGTGGCGCGGCGGGTGACCAAGAGGCTGGAGCGCACACGAGACCAGAAATAGAATCACGCCGTGCCCATGGACAAACGAAACCACTATCTAGCCCAGCGCTATCTTCGCGGCTTCGCCGATGCCGAAGGCCGAATCTGGGTCTTCGACCGCCGCACGGGAAAGCTGCGACGCGACACGCCGCTCAATACGGGAGTTGAGACGCACCTCTATCGTTTCGAGGATGCTGCCGGGCAGGTCCATTCGCTTGAAGCTTTCTTCACGTCCATTGAGACGAAGACCTGGCCGACCATCGAGCGGCTGGACAAAGGGCTCGATCCGACGCCCGAGGATCGCGCGATTCTGGCTATCTACACCGCGTTTCAGTTCATGCGCACGCCGCTACAACAGCGCGCGATAGAGCGCTTCGCGCGTGATCTCACGGCGGCAGAAATCGACGGCGTCTCGGATACCGAGGCGGTCTCAAATATCCGGGAAGCCATGCGGGCCAGCGGCGTCGAGGACGTCCCATCAGAGGAGAGCCTGCGCCCCATGCTGCCCGAGCTGCGCGCGGGGTACCAGCTGCCGAGCCGAGGCCGGGCACGAATCACGCTGAGCACGGGGACGAAGCTGGCAAACCTTCTGGGCCGGATGACGACGCACTTCGCTTATGCGGGCGACGTGGGCGCTTTCATTACGACCGAGAGCCCAGTCCTTCTAGTCCCGCCTCCAGGCGTCGATCTGGATACCGTTTCCTTTTCAACACCTGGCGCCATGAAGATCGTTCCGCTCAGCCAGCGCGTCCTCATGATGTTCCTCGATATCGGCGACGAGTTCGGCATCTTCCCGCCCACTCGGGCACGCGTGGACTTCATGAATGCGACCGTTGCCGCTAACGCCCAGCATCTGATCATCGGGCCAAACGAGAAGCTGGTGCGTGAGATGTCTGACGAGACGATCCTCCAGAAGCAGCTCGACGGCTGACCGACCTTCTTCCCGCGCGTCACGCCGGCTGCTCCCGCTCCGTCGCGATCACCTGCGCGCGCACCTTCGTCGTGCTCGGTCATCGCGCCGTCGCGCAGCCGTCGCGCCGCGCTGGAGCGGCCGTCAGATCCTGCGAGCTGATCGCTGAGGACGCGCCTTCCCCTCTCCCAATGAGGCGCTCTCCCTGACCGTCACGCCGTGGGCGGCTCCGCGGAAGGGCCAGTTCGTCCCGTCGCTCTTCAAGGCGCGCGCCAGCGGGCCCCTCCCGGCCTCCCTCCTTTCGCGCGCCTCGAATCCGCCGTGCGGGGCACGGCGGCCGCTGCCGCCTAAACGCTTTTTAGGCGGCCCGGGTCCTTCTCTTCCCGCTCCGCTCCGTTTCACTTCGCTCCGCGGGGGCTGGCCCTTCCGCTCCGGGGCGCGCCGCAGGCGCGCCCTGCCGCTGAGCTAAAGCTGCAGCGGACACCGCCCGCCTCTCTCGCGCTCGCTTCGCTCGGGCCTCTAAGGCGTGGCACTGCGCGTGCCTCGGCGCGCGCGAGCGCTTGCGGGCCTCACGCTCTCGTGTCCTCAGCCCTCGCGCTCGCGCACGCTCGCGCCACGCCCGATGATTCTTCCCTTAGCCGCGCCTCCGGCACG
Organism: Bacteroidales bacterium; assembly: GCA_038246075.1. Taxonomy (GTDB): domain Bacteria; phylum Bacteroidota; class Bacteroidia; order Bacteroidales; family DASVHX01; genus DASVHX01. The sequence goes on along the minus strand of JBBRRV010000113.1, from coordinate 388 downwards.
GCCGCGCGTAGCGCGGCTGCGCCGCGCCCTCGTGCTCCCGTCGTGCCCCGCGCTGGTGGGAGCGTGCCCGCGAAGGTGGCCGAGCACACGAGCGAAGCGAGGCGCGCAGGCGACCGGAGCGGAGCGCACGCACGCGCACTGCCAGCGCTTTACCGCCCGAGCGAAGCGAGCACCGACAGCTCCATGGCCTTGCGCGGCGCGCACGTCCGTGGCGCGTGGACCGAGCACGCTTGCGCGCGCAGGTGCACGCGCCCTTCAGAGGCGCGCCGCGCAAGGCCCTTAGCCGCTCGCGCCCGCGCCGGGCGCGCTCCTTACGGCCCGCGGCGTTTAACAGAGCCTTGGTTCTGTTAAAGGTCGCGGCGCAGCGCAGCGAGCACGCGACCCGGAG
>JBBRRV010000112.1:0-10577 GCA_038246075.1 Bacteroidales bacterium | reverse complement strand
TGAAGTTGTGAAAACGGATGGAGAACGATACCGGAAAATGCTCGAACAAAAGGTAGAAGCAAATAACCTTCAGCAGCATGTGATATTTGTGAATAAATATCTGGCATTGCCTGATCTGCTCGAATACCTTCAACTTACCGACATATACCTGTTAACAGCCATTGATCCCAACCAGGCAGTCAGCGGCACTTTTGTATATGCCATGAGTTGTGCGTGCCCTATCATTTCAACGCCAATACCCCATGCGAAGGAATTATTAAGCAGAAAAACAGGCGTTATTATTGATTTTCGTAATTCACAGCAGTTAGCCGATAGCGTAATCAAACTCCTTAGCAATGATAAATTGCGTAAACAAATGAGTTTGAATACCCTGCAGGAAATTGTTTCGACCGCATGGGAAAATTCAGCCGTTGCCCATGCTGTGTTGTTCGGAGTAATTGCCGGTAAGAAGATTGCGCTACGGTATAATTTCCCTCCGATCAACCTGAGCCATATGCGGCTGATGACAACAGACACCGGGATCATACAGTTCTCTAAGGCTAATCAGCCTGATATCGAAACTGGTTATACCCTTGATGATAATGCGCGGGCCCTGGTAGCTTCAGCCATGTACTTTGAGTTGACAGGTGAGAAAAAGAGCATTAATGACATCAGTAAATATCTTGAATTTATAAAATTTTGCCAGCAAGCTGACGGCGATTTTCTGAACTATGTGGATAAGGATCTGAAATTTACCAGTCAGAATAAAATTGTGAATCTGGATGATTCCAATGGCAGGGCCATCTGGGCTGCAGGATATCTAATATCCTTGGCAGACTTGTTACCCGGGGAAATCATAACGGAAGCGAAAAAACTCATTGCTAATGCCCTGTCTCATCTAAGTAAGGTGAATTCTACACGGGCCATGGCTTTCACCATAAAAGGATTGTATTATGCATATAGTGAAATAAAAACGCCTGAATACCTCAGCCTTATAACATCACTCGCTGATCGTTTAGTGCAGATGTATAAGCACGAATCGGGTAAAAGATGGGAATGGTTTGAGGACTATCTTACTTATGCCAACAGCACATTGCCTGAGGCCTTATTATGCACCTGGCTGTTAACCGGAGAAAAAAAATACAGGGATATCGCCATTTCTTCCTTTGATTTTCTTTTATCCAAAACATTTAATGAAAACGGAATAGAAGTCATTTCTAACAAAAGTTGGCTTCAGAAGGGGCAGGAACCTGCTCAATTTGGCGAACAACCCATTGATGTTGCCTATACCATCATGACATTGAGCAAGTTTTATGACGCATTTAAGGATGAAGCATATCGGCTGAAAATGGAAACGGCATTCAACTGGTTCCTGGGAAGTAACCGCTTGCATCAGATTATTTATAATCCATGTACCGGCGGATGTTACGACGGTCTGGAAAAAACACATGTGAACCTCAATCAGGGAGCTGAATCCACGGTGAGCTACCTGATGGCAAGATTAACCATGGAAAAATATAAGCATCTTGACAGTCCACTCAAAGCCCAAATGAAAAAACCGGCTAAAGTGCCCACAAAACAAAATAAAACCGCTTATTAAGCTGAATATTAGCATTACGCTGTCGCACTCCATTCCAATGCATAGCCAATAAACCTGTAAGCATAGGTGTATAAAGATGAAAACCAAACACTTAACAAGGAGCATAATCATTTATCTGCATATTTCGAAAAAATAAGTGATGTGATAAGGAATTATGAAGAAGTAATCCTGTTTGGACCATCTGAGGCCAAAAATGAATTGTTGAACCTTTTGAAGGATAACCATCTATTCGGCAAAATAAAAATTGAAGTAAAACCAGCTGATAAAATGACCGGAGTCGAGCGCTTTGCTTTTGTTACGGAAAATTTTAATCCAACCTGGTAAATTCGATCGTGCATGAAGGGAGTAGAAAAGATAAGTTTTATACAAAAGCCCGGAAATGGATAAGAATAATACAAAATCAGTTGCCATAATCGTCGCTCATCCGGATGATGAAACATTGTGGGCGGGTGGAACAATACTGAACCATCCACTGTGGCATTGTTTTATTGTCTGCCTCTCCCGCGCCAGTGATGCGGAGCGTGCCGCCAGGTTTTATCAGGCATTAAAAGTTCTCGGAGCAGACGGGATCATGGGCGATCTTGACGACGGTCCTGAACAAAAACCTTTAGCAGAAAAGGAAGTTGAACAAGCTATTCTGGGCTTATTACCTTCAAAACATTTTGACCTGATCATTTCCCACAATCCTTCGGGAGAATATACCAGGCATCTCCGGCACGAGGAAGTAAGCAAAGCTGTTATTCAACTCTGGCAACAAGGCACCATAGCTGCCAATGAACTCTGGACCTTTGCCTACGAAGACGGAAACAAAGCCTATTTCCCAAAAGCCCGGGAAAACGCCCCTGTTTTTGAGGTACTTCAGGAACCTATCTGGCTCAGAAAATACAACATCATGACAAAAACCTATGGATTTGAACCAGACAGTTGGGAAGCAGAAACGACCCCAAGAGCGGAGTCATTCTGGTATTTTACAAATCCTCCCGAGGCTAAAAAATGGGTTGCCGATGGAGGTCTTCAAATATAGAACATTAAGCGCTTTAAGATATTATACGTAAATCGCGTCATCTGATTTTCTAAATTTCTCATCATGAAAGTATTGGTATTATATGATTACCCACCATCACCAGGAGGACTGGCAACCCAGGGAGATCTTTTGTATAAGGGACTTCTTGAATTAGGCGTGGATGCACATGCTGTTCATTTCGAATCACCACAGGAGAAAGAATGGTATTATCGCTGGTTTGAGCCCGATGTTGTGGTTGGCGTCGGATATTGGGGACACACCCCCCAACTGGTACTTCACCCTCAGCGTTATGGGGTTACAGCAGTGCCCTGGCTGGTTGCCGACGGATTTATTGCACACTACCAGGAGGTTTTGAATGCACTGCCACTTATCCTTGTAACGTCAAACTGGGTAAAGGAAATGTATGTCCGCGACGGTATAAATGGCGATATTATCGAAGTTTTACCCGTTGGTTGCAATACAGACACTTTTATTCCTTTTAGTAAGGACGATCCGAAAATACTGACCGTGCGTGAAGCATTGGGCATTTCACCCGATCAGCTCATGATTCTTACAGTTGGCGGCGACGCTGCCTCAAAAGGTGCGCAGGAGGTGATGCAGGCGCTTGCCATCATCGATACTAAAGCTCCCGATTGGAAATATGTCTGTAAGGTATGGCCTCAGCCGCGAACCAAGCTTCAGAACCTGGCCGATCTGGAAATGGCGTCGCACCTGGGTATTGATAAAAATGTGACTTATACAACAAACAAAATTTCCCGGAATTTCATGCCTTACCTGGTTGGAGCATGTGATATATATGCAGCCCCCTCCCGACTTGAGGGATTTGGCATGCCGCAGGTGGAAGCAGGAGCATGCGGAAAACCGGTTTTAAGCATCAATGCTATGGGGATGCTGGATACGCTTGTTCACGGCGAAACGGCCTTTATGGCGAAAATAGCTAAGAAAATTGTTGTTAACGAAGTGACGGTTGGCAGCGAATCGGGCTTTGAAGAAAATCACAAGGTGGTGTTTAAGCAACCACGCGTTGTGGATTATCGTGCAGATGTTCAGGATATTGCAAAGTACATGCTGATGCTCATGAAAGACCCGGGTTTGCGGGAAAAAATGGGCAAAGCAGGTAGGGAGCGCGTGGTAGAACACTTTGACTACCGCGTTGTTGCAAAACGTTTTGTACAGCTTATGGATGAAAGATTAGGAATACATTAACCGTTCAGATACACTTTCAAATTAAACAACCATGCATACGATAGACTGGCAGGAAATAGAAGAAACCCGTAAAGCGGCACTCGAAGTGTTACTTCATAATGCACACGGGCCTTTTCATGGTCTGCCCCGCACTGCCGGATGGGGGTATCCGGAACCATATACAAGGGATCTGATGTTTTCCATCCTGGGAATTGCAGTTTCCGGCAACCAAAAACTGCTTGCCAGCATCCGGAAGGTATTGGAAACGCTTGCGAAAAACCAGACAGAACATGGTCATATCGCTTCGCTGGTGCACAACAACGAGGATCGTGGGGCGAGTGACACCACACCCTTATTTTTGCTAGGTGTTGGCATTTTTAGAAAAGTGACCGGAGAACCGGACTTTCTTCAGGAAGCTGTTGAAAAAGCACTGTTATGGATGGAGTATCAAAGCCCTTCGGACCGTGTGCTTGTAGCCCAGCAACCCACCAGTGACTGGAGGGATGAACAATGGGTTTTGGGATATGGCCTGTATGTTAATACAATTGTATATAGCTATCTCAGGCTCCTTGGCCAACCTGAAAGAGCCGAGAGGATGCACCGGGAGATGCACCGGTTTACCATTACCGGGGACTCAAAACACGCTCATGTCCATGAAGGCCTCCTGGTAAAACATAAGCCTTACTATGCTTTCTGGTCCTATAAGATTTTCAGCAGCGAACGGTTCGACCTGCTCGGGAACAGCCTTGCCATACTTTCCGGTATTGCTTCACCCACGAGGGCTGAGGAAATGATTTCATGGATTGAAGAGGAATGCGACGTGATGAGAAGTAAAGGTGAACTTGCTGTCGATCTGCCGCCTAATTTCTTCCCCTTTGTTAAACCTGAAGATCCGGATTGGTATGAGCGAAATGTATTATACAACAATCCCGGGGAATACCATAACGGAGGAATATGGCCCTTCATTGCCGGATTTTATGTGGCAGCCCTTGTCGCTGCCAAAAGATTCACCCTCGCCAGGCAAAAACTTGTGGAGCTTACCCGTTGCATGAAACTTTCAAGCGACAAAGAGCTTAAATTTGGCTTCAACGAATGGATAAAAGCACAGGATGGCACGCCCAGGGGACAGGACTGGCAAACCTGGAGCGCATCGATGTACCTGTATGCAGTAAAATGTGTTGAAGAAAAACGGACACCCTTCTTTGATGAGATACGCAGCAGACCTGGTGAACTGCCAACACCTCAATAGACCAGCCGGCGCACTAAATCCTTAAGCCAGGAGTATGATTTAACCATTTCGGTGTTAAACAATATGCATTGACCATGCAATATGTTGTTTCCAATGTTTTTATATCATCGATTACCATTGATATATATTTATTCAAAACATGTGAATTATGCAAGTTATTATCATAGTTATGTAACATTTATCTGTTAGTGGCTGCTTATTTTTGTTCATCTAAACTTTCATATCATATGAAACTTAACGACAAGAATAAGAACCTGGAAATCAGGCCGGCGAACAACGATAAAAAGAATAATCTTCCGGAGTACCTGCTGTATTCGGATAACGGAGATTTACATTATTACTATAAATTCAACAAAAAAATGATCATGGATACGGCAGACATTTCAAGTATAAAACATCAGATTGAAACTATAAGGGAGCAGGCACTTAACAAGAAAGCTTCTAACGACGGTATGAACAGCAATATTAATGATCACACCGGTTTAAAAATGAATGCCATAGCCGAGGCCGAAGAAATTGAGGATGAATATGATCATTACAGCAGCATAGGCGACCTGGTCAGAACGACCAAAAGCAGGATAAAGGAGACGATGAACGTTTGATAAACTTTGATGCACCTTTGCAATAAAGTCTTTTTAATGGAAGGCAAGCACCATTTAGCAATGGCACAAACAGGAACTAACTTTTGTATATTCTGCTTAGCAGACTCAATATTCACAGTCACCCCGAGCGGAGTCGAGGGGGCTGAATGTTCCTTCTATTCTTTCTCTGGCAAGATGAATAGCTTTATAGCTAAATATTTCGCTAAGCAAATGGCTTCGACTCCCCTTCGGCTTCACTCAGGACAAGTTTCTCAGCCTGACAGTGTATTTTGAGCATTTACAATAATGAATAATCATTGTATATATCTTGATGATATTTAAAGATTTACATTCTAGTTATAGAAAAGTCAAGTTGTGTTATATTTAAAAAACCCGAAGATGAAGACAAAAGAAATGAAAAAAGTAATGATTGCGTTGGATTATGATCCCACGGCACAAAAAGTAGCAGAAGCAGGCTTTTCACTGGCAAAAGCTCTTGGAGCCGAAACAATATTACTGCATGTTATTGCTGACCCGGTGTATTATTCTTCTCCCGAATATTCCCCGATCATGGGGCTCACGGGTGCAATGGAAATCAGTTCAATTCAATTGGATAGTCTTGATGGGCTAAAAAAGTTATCTCAAGAGTTTCTCGATAAATCAAAACGCCACCTGGGTGATGAAACGATTCAGACGCTTGTAAAAGAGGGCGATTTTGCAGAAACTATCCTGAAGGCTGCAAAAGACAGCCATGCAGATATCATCGTTATGGGTTCTGTCAGCAGGAAATGGCTGGAGAAAATAGTCATGGGCAGTGTAACTGAAAATGTTTTAAATCAAACATCGATACCGCTGTTTGTTGTGCCAACGAAAAAAAACGGATAGCTTGAATACAGATATTAATGCCGAAAAATTCAAAGGATTAACATGCCAGCAGGCTGCTGAAAAGTTACGCATCGAAGGACATAACACGCTTCCATCCTCAAAACCTAAAAACTTTATCGCCATTGCGCTTGGCGTTATCAGGGAACCTATGTTCATCCTGCTTGTAGCATGCGGCACACTCTATGTGGTGATGGGCGACATGCGGGAAGGTATGATGCTGCTGGGCTTCGTTTTCGTGATCATGGGCATCGAATTCTTTCAGGAAAAGAAGACCGAAAAAGCCCTCGATGCATTAAAAGACATGGCAAGTCCAAGGGCGCTTGTTATCCGCGATGGTGTAGAGACCAGAATTGCCGGATTTGAAGTAGTGACCGACGACCTCATTGTTTTGCAGGAAGGCGACAGGGTTCCTGCAGATGCTACCGTTTTGGATTCAGTTAATTTGCTGGCCGACGAATCATTACTCACAGGCGAACCGGTACCTGTAAGGAAAAGCGATTGGGATAGTATTGAAAAGAATATCCAACCGGGCGGTGATGATTTACCATTCGTTTATTCAGGATCCATGATTGTTCAAGGCAATGGCATTGCCAGGGTAACAAGCATTGGGATCAATACCGAAATCGGCAAGATCGGCAAAGCGCTCGAGGGGGTTGTTGAACAACCTACCCGGTTAAACAGGGAAATGGGATCGCTGGTAAAAAAGCTTACCATTATTGCCGCCATCCTCTGTATTCTGGTGGTCGCTGGTTACACCTATACCCGCGGGAACCTTGTCGACGGTTTCCTTGCAGGCATTACACTGGCTATGGCCACACTTCCGGAAGAATTCCCTGTCATTCTAACCGTTTTTATGGCGCTTGGCGCATGGCGCATGTCAAAAACCAAAGTATTAACCCGTAATCCATCAGCAATAGAAACGCTTGGTTCGGCAACAGTGCTCTGCACCGACAAAACCGGCACGCTTACCCAAAATAAAATGACTGTGACAAGTCTGTTCAACGGGAAAGATTTTCTGACCATTGAAAAAGGAGCTGAGTTCAATGATGAATTCCATGAAATTATTGAATACGGGATCCTTTCCAGCCAGGTAAATCCTTTCGATCCAATGGAAAAGGCTATTACCCATATGGGACATGTACATCTCAAAGGAACTGAGCATATTCATGAGAACTGGAAAATGGTAAAAGAATACTCCCTTTCCAAAGAGCTGCTGGCCATGTCACGTGTGTTTTCATTTAAAGAGACCGCGGAAAAAATTATTGCCACAAAAGGTGCACCTGAAGCCATTTTTGACCTTTGTCATTTGGATGAAGCCGAGAAAACGCGTCTATCTCTGGCTGTTGAAGAATTAGCCGCTAAGGGATTAAGAGTGCTGGGTGTGGCTAAAGCTAAAATTAATGCAAAGGGGTTACCCGACATTCAGCACGATTTCACTTTTGAATTTATCGGATTAATCGGGCTGTCTGATCCTATTCGCGAAAATGTCAAACAAGCTGTAAGCGAATGTTATACTGCCGGTATCAGGGTCATCATGATCACAGGGGATTATCCGGTAACAGCCCAACATATCGCCATGGAAATAGGACTTGAAAACCCTGGCAGCTGCATTACCGGCCAGGAATTACAGCTTATGACTGATGAAGAATTAAGTAAAAGGATAAAAGAAATCAACGTTTTTGCCAGGGTAGTCCCGGATCAGAAACTTAAAATCGTCAATGCATTAAAGCGGAATAACGAGATTGTTGCCATGACCGGCGATGGCATCAATGATGCCCCGGCGCTTAAATCGGCCGATATTGGAATTGCAATGGGACAAAAAGGGACCGACGTTGCCAGGGAAGCATCGTCGCTGGTGCTGATGGACGATAACTTTTCATCCATTGTAGGCGCTATAAAAATGGGCAGGCGCATATTTGATAACCTCCAGAAAGCTTTTGGGTACACTTTTGCGATCCACGTGCCCATTGCCGGATTATCCCTTATTCCCATACTGCTCGGTAATTTTCCGCTTATTTTATGGCCCGTGCATATCGTTTTTCTTGAATTAATCATCGACCCGGCATGTTCTATCATCTTTGAAGCAGAAAAAGAAGAAAAAAACACCATGAGCCGGCCACCTAAGAAAATTGATGAGCCATTTTTTGGTGCACATAAAATCCTGTTCAGCTGTTTACAGGGTGTGGGCATCCTTATGATAACCCTTGCTGTTTACTTCCTGGGACTGCGCTATGGCTACCAGGAAAAAGAAGTCAGGGCAATGGCTTTCATTACGCTGATTGTTTCAAACATCGCGGTTATATTGACGAACCGGTCGTGGACCGACAATATATTTAAAATTATTGTAACTCCTAACCGGGCAGTATTGTGGGTAGTAGGCGGAGCAATTTTCTTCCTGGCGCTCATTTTAAATATTCCGTTTTTCCTGGATTTATTCCAGTTCAGTAAACTGGAGCTGATCAATATAGCCGCCTGCAGTCTCGCTGGATTAACAACCATCAGCTGGTTCGAAATATATAAGCTGTTTAAGCTCAGACGGCATGCAGCGCTTTAAACCCATTGCAAGCAATTGCGGTATGATCACGGGGCGCCTTCTCCAGACATTACAGCAGAAAATGTGTGAATGATGTAAACATTTTCAAATATTATATAACGCTATTTGGAAACATTGGTATGATCTTTGCCTTTTAGCATTCATACACAATTCTAACTTTAAAAAAATGAAAACATCAAATTTGCACACTGATCTTATTAAGCTTACTGACAAAACAACACCACTGCATTTGACAGCAGGTAAAGTAGTGAAATCATTGCTTGTGATCTTTGTGATGTCCTGGATATCAATACTCTCTTCCTGTGTTGTAGCTGTTCCTCACGAAAGATATCACAGACACACTGTTGTTGTTGAGCAAAATTACCGCGGTGAACGTCACGACAACGGCAGGCATTATGGCTGGTATAAGCATCATGACCACGATGACCATCATGACCACGATGACCATCATGACCGCGATTAAAACTAATTTTGAATTATTTATATGTAAACTAACCCGGACCTGTATGATTTTTATATACCATACAGGTTCTTTTTTTTGAATCTGCTCCTGGGAAACGATTTAATTAAATAAAAAAAATTAACATTACCATGAGAAAATACCAAGGGGCAAAAGAACAATGTGAAAGACCCTCGAAATAACTATCTGGAACAAGGCAAAATTCAATTGTTCCCCTGCTAATAAATCTTTAGCTATGAGGCTTCACTTCGCGAGGAAACATTACGCTCCCCTGCTTGTTCTTAATTTGTAATTTTACAGTAATTAATAAATTGAATTTATGAGCGAATACAAGTTACTGACGACCGCAAAGGTTGGATTGATAGATCTGAAAAATCGTGTGGTCATGTCGCCAATGACAAGGTGCAGGGCCATCGGAAATGTGCCCAATGCACTGATGGCCGAATATTACCAGCAGCGTGCAGGAGCCGGATTGATCATAACAGAAGGTACATCCCCTTCACCCAATGGACTGGGTTATGCGCGTATACCCGGAATATTTAACATTAAACAGGTTGAAGGTTGGAAGAAAACAACATCAGCCGTTCATCATCGTGGTGGTAAAATATTCGTTCAGCTTATGCACACGGGAAGGATAAGCCATCCCCTGAATATGCCCGCCGGATTACAGGTACTCGCACCTTCGGCCGTAAAAGCGGCGGGGCAGATGTGGACAGATTCCAAACAGCTGCAGGATTTTCCGATCCCGACAGAGATGACAGTCATCGACATCCTGCATGCAAAAACAGAATTTGTTGACGCGGCATTGAATGCCTTGGATGCAGGATTTGATGGTGTAGAGTTGCACGGTGCGAATGGTTATCTGCTGGAGCAATTCCTTTCTCCTGTAAGCAATACACGGAATGATACTTATGGTGGGAGTATTGAAAACAGGTGCCGCTTTATGATTGAAGTTGTAACTGCTGTTGCAGAGGCCATCGGAGAGGATAAAACCGGCATTCGTTTATCACCTTATGGGGTGGCCAGTGATATGCCACATTACCCCGAAATCGACGCCACC
>JBBRRV010000111.1:0-10585 GCA_038246075.1 Bacteroidales bacterium | reverse complement strand
CCATGAAGGTATTCAAGCGTTTCGATGGCATGGGGAAAAAGATTTGTTCTGAGGGGGCTCATCTGTACATAATCATCTGCAATATTGCTGGCCAGCAAGCCATCCTTTATGCCAAAGGCCTCCAGGGTAAGATTGAAACGTTGGAAATTCAGTTTCTCTTTGATCAGTTCACCATTCAGGTAAAGGCTCCAGAGCATGGTGTTAAAACGTGAATAAACCTCTTTGAAAGCGGTAAATGAAGGTACACCCTTCCCGGTTAGGCTATATTTCACAATGATATCCTTAATTGTTTCATCGGAATTTGTATCAAAATCCCACAGCGTACGATCGAGATCGAAGAAGATATGTTTGTATGGTTTCATGTTAACTTTTTAGGTGGGTAAAGGTAGATATTTAAGGCTCATGAGTTATGGAGAAAGTATGTGAATGGCAGATAAATCCCTTGTTTATGCACGCTTTACAAAAATGCATGATCATAAAATTTACCTGACGATAAAGCGTGAAACAGCAAAACAGGAAAGAAAAAGGCTGTCGCGAAATTCCGGGACAGCCTTTGCCAGATAACTATATCACCATTATTTTTTCATGAACTTAAAGTACGATATCCCTTTGGCTGTGTAGGTCTGAAGGAAATAGACTCCTGAAGAAAGGTTACTGATATCAATGGTTTCTTTATTGCCTGTGAATATGATTTTACCATTGTCACTCAGCACAGATACCTTCAGCAGCCTGTCGGTCGTAACGATATTCAACAGGTTTTCGGCGGGATTTGGGTAAATCATTGCCGCAACTTTATCAGCTTCATTGATACCTACAGATATGGAGAGTGTGCACGGAATGTCAACCTGGTTATGCAAGGGGTCATCGGTAAGTATCCTTATAGTACCTTGATATAGCCCATTAGCAAGCCCGGTTGTTGCAATACCTATGTTCAACGCTCCGCTGCCTGCCGGTGCAATAGTGCCACTCATAGGGCTGACGGTGAGCCAGTGGGGTGAAACGTCTCCTGAAAGATAAGCCCTGATATTCCAGTTATAAGGCAGGAAAACATTTTTCGAAAGATGCGCCCAACCACTTCCTGTATTAATGAAATCGCCATTTGGATTATTCGGCCCTTTGTCGGTGCCTGGTATGAAAATATTAGCATCCGTCTGTGTAAACTGGTAGCCCACCCAAAGGTCTTCACCGGTAATTTTCAAAGGTGTTGTCAGGGTAATCTGGTTCCATGATGATGCCACGGGCGTGAATGCTTGTGAACGTAGAAGCGTGCCGGGCTCATTCATGGTCCCCATTCCGAATATCTTTAAGGTCATTTGATTGCCTGTTGCATTCAGCTGACTGATTTTAACATCAACGAATTCAAGAGACATACCTGCATATGGCAGGATGAGTGTGTTGGGGTATCGGGCAGCGGCGGTAACCGTTATCGGTGGCGTGTCCCAGCCAATAGCCGTGGAATCACCGCTGTCGTAATTTAAGACGGCCGTGGCATTACCTGAGCGGGGTGACCCGCCCGAAGGTGCGCCCCCGCCGGCTGAAGATGAAACGACGGTATATCCCGCCGGTGGTGTATTCAGCATGCTGATGCTTTTTAGAACTGGTGGAGCACTGCCATAGATGACATTGACATTATAGTCCAGGAAAGAGGTTCCGGAATTTGACAGGGTAATCTGCCGTGAATCATTGGATGAAGGCTTAATATATGCCGACAAACTTGTGGGATTAACACCTGCCACAGGGTCACTTATTGCATTAAGCTGGGTAAAGTAAACATCATCAAGATAGAATTTGGGTGTTTCTTTTGAACTCAGTCTGGCTCCTGCGTAAAAGTCAACATTGCTCAGCTTTGTTGTGCCTGTGGTTGAAAGATTCGTATAGCTGAAGGGCCATTCCTTCACAAATGTACCATTGATATATAACCTGATCCTATCGGCATCCAGATCGATTAAGTGTTTAACCTTAAACCATGTGGATTTAGGATAAGTAAATAAAACAGGCTCAATTGAACCGGCAAATAATTCACCATCACCATTCTGTCGGAAATAGACTGACAGGGCGCGTTGCGTGGAGGGCGGGGAATTATGCAGAATAGTATAATAACCGGATCTGCCTGTTTCAACATACACCCACCAATCGAGCTCATATTTGCCGGAAGTTCTGTCCCCAAGTTTAAGGAGGATATCATTGGGCAATCCGGGAATACTGTCGATCAAAAGTGATTTTGTTGGACTGTGCACAAAATCACTTTTTATTTGAGCATCCTCTCCGTTCGCCGGAGGATTTGACCATGTTGTCCACCAGGTCGGATTCAGTGCTGCCAGTCGGCCTCCTACGGCGTAGGATTCAAAATTTTCATTATAGATCGGGGTCTGTGAATGCGCATACCATGAGGACAAGGCGGTCATCGCAAAAAACAATAATATTTTTTTCATGATCTGAATATTTGGTCCATATTTTTATGAAAATTACCTGTCAAAAGATGATAAACGGAAGAGTTTGCTGTGAATTCTGGTCTTTAACCTGTGCGAGAATGATTATTTTGCGGCGTTGTTATCTGGCAATTTAGACTTGAAGGCATTGTTAGACGCGTCAAAACATTTTTCTCCCTGATAGCAATAAAAAATACTTTCACTACAGGGAACTGGCGAATAGCAATTGTACAGGAGCGCTTTTTGTAGTTCAGGGACAGCAGGAGCAGCTTCGAAACACAATTAGAACACTCTAAAACAATTTTCAGGCAAAAAAAGTTTTCAACAATCGTATCAGAGCGGAGAAACAGTGAATTTAACTGTGCTGTCAAGACCAAGGTAAATGATTGGATCAGACATGGCGGAGTTTGTAATATCGTAATATAAACGTCCTTTGAAGTGCTGGCTGTTCAGAAATGAAGTAATGTCCACCGCATCAAGGACAAGCTCAATTGACTTTGCATTTGGATCGATGATGCCTGTATGCGCAACCTGTAATTCATTCACACCCGGGTTGAGCAAAGTAACCCTGGCAGTGTTTAAAAATGAGAGATTTGCTGTCAAAGGTGCAGTAATCGTAATCTTTACCTCAGTCACCTTGCCATTTTCGAGTGAAAGATTGCTGAGGTTATGGGCAGATTTTATGCTGTCAATATTAACGTATTGCGAGAACTCGTAATACTGCTCAGTCATGCTGCTTTTGACTGCTTTTGTAATAGCAACATGGACTGTGGGTAAGCTCCTGGTCACATCAAATTTTGCAAGGTCCTTAATTTTGTTGCAGGAATGAAAAGACGGGGAGACACAAGCAAAACCTAATAGGGTTAAGAATGTAATGATCCTGGTTTTCATAATACAGGTGTTTTTTGTTTGAAAAAACTAAATTTCTTCCTCCTACAAATTTAACCAATAATAAGAAAAATAGCAAGCAATAGCTCAAATTTAGCGCATGGATTTCAAGCTTTTAACGACAAAACACCCTTGCTATATGGCTGAATCAGGGCCCGGCTCCCCGGTATGCGCCAAATAGAACTTCCCCTGCCAGGTGTCGCGTTTTTCCAGTTCTTTTTCGATCATTACATTCACCTGATCGGTGCGGAGTAGGCCCCAGCCCGGGCCTGTCAGAAAGCGCGGGGGCATTTCACCCGAAAAGCGCTCGATGACAAAACCCGGATTTAGCTTTTCGATGAAGCGGATGATGAAATCGACGTATTCGCCAAGGCTGAAATGGTGAAAATCTTCGGGATTGGAAAAATACGCATCTGCCATGGCCGTATGCTTTACGATCTGCAGCTGGTGAAATTTAATGTTGTTGAGCGGGAGCTGAGAAAGGATTTCCGCTTCGGCCAACATTTCTCTTTCTGATTCGCCCGGCAGCCCAAAAATGATATGAGCACCAGTCTTAATGCCATAAAGAGCCGTCTGGATGATGGTTTCACGGGCCTTTTCGAAAGTGTGCCCGCGGTTGATGCGCTTAAGTGAGCGGTCGTAGCAGGATTCAATTCCATATTCGAGGATGACATAATGTTTTTGGGCGAGAGCTGCGAAATAGTCAAGTTTCTCATTATCGATGCAATCCGGGCGTGTGCCAATGACTAAACCAACAATCCCCGGAAAGCTCAATGCTTCGTCGTACATCTTCTTTAACTCAGCTAACGGAGCATAGGTATTAGAATAAGCCTGGAAATAAGCCAGGTAATTGGTAGCCCTGCGGTAGCGCACCCGGTGAAAGTCAGCACCTTCGCTTAATTGCTGCAGAATGGTGTGGTCGGGGGAACAGTAGGATGGATTAAAGGCATCGTTGTCGCAATAGGTGCAGCCACCCAGGCCCACTGTGCCGTCGCGGTTGGGGCAGGTGAATCCGGCATCCACAGATATCTTCTGCACCCGTTGTCCAAATTCTTTGCGGAAATATTCAGCATATGAATTATAGCGACGATCGTGTTCCCAGGGATATGGGTGCGTGGCCATTGGTCAGTGTAGTATTTTAAAGATGAGTTCACGCAACAGTTCGCCCTGCGACGTGGAATCGTTATCGATGCCTTTTGACTTTCCATCGTATTCGCGCATCAGCCCTATAATTTTATACAATTTGTCGACCGAATAGTTGCGGGCAGCCTCGAGGTAGTCACCTGCAAAATGAGGATGAACCCCAAGCGCCCTGGCAACGCCTTCTTTGGATTTATCCTTCTGGCAATGGATAAGGATAAGCTTGCTAAAATAACTAAAAAGGAAAGGAATGGTTTTGAGAATCGGGTATTCCTTAGGATTGGATGCGAAGTGAATGGCTATCTGGTTTGCTTTGAATATATCGCGCTTACCCAGGGCGTTCTGCAGCTCAAAAGTATTATAATCCTTGCTGATGCCGATGTTTTGTTCGATGTGATCTGCTGTGATCTGGGTTCCTAAAGGAATGTTGATGACAAGTTTGCTCAGTTCGTTGACGATACGTGAGAGATCGGCCCCAAGATAGTCATTGAGCAGCTGGCCGGCAACAGGGGTGAGGGTATAGCCTTTTTGGCGCAGGTATTTATTGATCCAATCCGGCACCTGGTAATCGTAAAGCCTGGCCGATTCAAAGACGACGCATTTCTTGTCGAGGGCTTTATAGAAGGCCCGCCGCTTATCCAGTTTCTTGTATTTGTAGCAGATCACAAGGATGGTACTCGGTACAGGATTTTCGATATAGAGTTCTATAGGCGACTTTTTTGTGTCTGTGTTTTTAAGTTTGGGAGATTCATCGTCATCGTCCTTGTCAGCTCCTCCCGGCACAAGGTTGCGTATTTCCTGCGCTTCCTTGATGACCACTACCTGGTAAGTTGACATCATGGGAAAGCGTTTGGCATAATCCACGATGGTAGCAGCATCTACATCCTTGCCATAGAGAACGGCCTGGTTGAATTCTTTCTCGTCAGCCGTGAGTGCATTATCGATGATGTAATCGGAGATCACGTCAATAAAGTAAGGTTCCTCGCCTGACAGGAAATACACGGGACGGTATATCTTGTTTTTAAGTTCGGTTATGATTTGATCGTATGTCATGGGGCAATAAGAAATGAAAAAGAATCTACTTCAATGCACTTCAATGCACTTCAAATTTTCGAGTTAGGTCCAGCTTGTGCCATTGCTAAATGAGAGGATGTCTTCCAGGAAAATTAGAATCTGAGGTGTTTCACGGTAAGCCCGTCGTTGATAAGTTGCTTCAGGGAATCGATGCCGATGCGCAGGTGCTCATCCATGTAATTTTCGGAAACTTTCTGGTCGCTCTTATCCGTTTTTATCCCCGACGAAATCATGGGCTGGTCGCTCACAAGGAGTAAAGCTCCGGTCGGTATTTCATTGGCAAATCCAACAATGAAGATGGTGGCGGTTTCCAGGTCGATGGCCATGGCACGGGTTGAGCGCAGGTATTCCTTAAATTCGTCGTCGTGCTCCCAAACCCTGCGGTTGGTCGTATATACAGTGCCTGTCCAGTAATCACGTTTGTAATCGCGTATGGTAGTCGAAATGGCTTTCTGCAGATTGAAAGATGGCAATGCAGGCACTTCAATGGGGAAATAGTCATCCCCGGTACCCTCGCCCCTGATGGCTGCAATAGGCAAGATGTAATCACCCAGTTGGTTTTTCTTTTTCAGGCCACCACATTTGCCCAGAAAAAGGCAGGCTTTGGGATGAATTGCGCTGAGCAGATCCATCACCGTGGCAGCATTGGCACTTCCCATTCCGAAATTGATCATGGTAATGTTATCGGAAGTGGCACTGGGCATCGGTTTTCCGGTGCCCCTGATTTCCACATTATGCCAGCGTGCAAAATGATCAAGGTAAGGGTAAAAATTAGTCAGCAGAATATATTCACCAAATTCGTCCAATGCCATGCCCGTATAACGTGGCAGCCAGTTCTCAACAATATCTTCTTTAGTCTTCATGCGTTGTTTGTTTTGTGTTAGCGAAAGAATTGAATTTACTATAAATTAAGGCATTGCCTCGCTGTTTTTCGGACAGCTATGCCGCTTCATGTTCTGAATTTTATGCGGGTTGGTAAATGTAAGGCAAAAGTAGCGAATATCCCTACCGGATATATTTATGTCTGGCAAGCCTGCTTGTTTCACAAAGGGATAACTGCAAGCAACAGAAAGATCGTAAGGAATCATAAAGATTTCAGTAATATTGCAGCAGACGAAAGTGTTTTTAAAGCATGCAGCCACTTATTTTTCCCACATATGATTTCCGCATAAGGCCGTCGGGCAGCAGGGAAGAAATATTTGATATTGTAAGGAAACGGTTTGTCACATTAACGCCCGAAGAATGGGTGCGGCAGCATGTGATACATTTTCTGAGCAGCGAAAAATCAGTTCCGCTTTCCCTCATGGCTGTCGAAAAAAGCCTGAAGATCAATACGCTGGTAAAGCGGGCCGATGTTGTCGTCCATGAGCGGTCGGGTCGCGCGCTCATGCTGGTGGAATGCAAAGCGCCCGGCGTGCAGGTTACACAACAGGTATTCGATCAGGCAGCCAGATATGATATGGTCTTTCATGTCAATTTTCTGCTGATTTCCAACGGATTGGCCAACTATTGCTGCAGGTTCGACTACACCAAAAACACCTACGCTTTTTTACCCGAAATACCCTCTTATGCGGAAATGGCGGCAACGCTTTAAATGCAGCCAATTCACTAAATATTGCTGCTATAACATAAAAACCCCCGGAAATATTCATGCCCGGGGGTTTTTATCATAATGACCAGTAAAGCCGGAGACAAAATGTAATTGCCTGGCACCTGCTGCCTATTGCCTACTGCCTATTGCCTTTTGCGAGGCAACCACTATTTGCATTTGAGCACTGTTGTCACCTGGTAGGTGGCAGCTGCAGCATTAACGCCATAAGCGGCATTTTTGAAGGAAGTACATGCGGCAGATGTGTTGCCCTTGCCTTTTTGCGCATTTCCGAGTTCAAAATAGTAGCGGGCTTTCTTTTCTTTAGAATTGTCTTCCAGTGCAAGTCCTTTGTTGGCCGCTTCGATGGCATCGTCCCATTTCGAAGTTTTGTTATAGGCAACGGCTAAAAGGTAATAAGCTGCCGGATTGTGGTCATTGTAGGTAAGCGATGCATTGGCAAAATTTATAGCCTGGTCGTTGGCTCCTTTCTGAACTGCCTTGCTGGAACGGTTGATCATATTGTCGCGCATAAGGTTTTTTGCGTTGCTCACGGCTGAAGTATCGCCTGATTCCTTGCCATGTGAAATAGCCAGGTCCATTGCTTCCTTCATCTTGTCGAGATCACCTTTCTTCAGACAGGCCTGTCCTTTGCCAAAGTATGCTTTCGCATAATCAGGCTGAGCCGCGATGGCTTTATCGAATAGGACAATCGCCTCATCCGTTTTATTTGCCTTCAGCTGGCTATAGCCCTTGGATAGATATACCTTTGAAAGCTGGTCGGATGCTTTTGCTTTGGCATCAGCAATATTATACAATGCTGCCATCTCAAGGCTTTTTTCCAAAGCCGCCTGGGCTTCATCCATTTTTTTGTCTTTCAGGAAGTTATTGGCGATCTGGTAATACCAACCTGGTATAGCTTTTTGTGCGTTCGCCTTAAGGTCGTTGGCATCGGCACCTGCCTTATCGCACATACCTATGACATCATTCATCGCTTTTATAGCGCCTGGTAAATCCGTATTTCCCAGCTGGACTGCAGCATTAAAAGCAATTGCAGCATCGTTGCGGGTTTGTGATTGCACTCCAAGGGTTAACGAAGTAATAAAAATGGCTAAAAGCATAAGCTTTTTCAATCGGGCAGTGATTCTCATAAGTATAGTAGATTAAGGTTAATGATTTTATTAAGGTACGGTATTATTTTACAAATATAAAATATAAACACATATGTCAAAAATTTGTTGTGTGCATATCTATATATATTGAAATATGCATGTGATAACCGGCAGCTTCTGATTGAAAAATAATTAGACAGGGTGAGCACCCCGGCGAACTGAAATTCATTCATTTACTAATGATTGCCTGCGCTTACAGCAGGCTATATTTGAAGGCAAAATGTCGTTTTCTCAATAAAATCTTATATTTGCATAAAGAATGATTAACTTTATGAAAAGTCCTGTACTGAGTATTGTTCTGGCCGTTGTGATCGTTATCTTAGGAATTTTTGACTTTCAAAGCATAAAAGACACCCTCAAATTACGTGAAGAACTGCAGCTCAGGAACAAAGCGGTAATTTCTAAACTTACAGATATCCGGACTGCTGAAATTCTTTTCAAACAAATGAACAACCGGTATACAGGCAGTTTTGACACCCTTTCAGAATTCATTAGAAATGGCAGAATTCCTGCAGTGAAGCTGGTCTCAGGTCCGAAAGATACGACCTTATCAAAGTGCAATAACTATTCGGTATTTTTCATCAGCATCGCGGATTCCATATTTGGAAAAAAAAACCTTCATAAATTGAATGATATAGCCATCGTTCCTTTTTCAGGAGGGGCAAAGTTTAGTCTGTCTGCAGGCCGGATCGAACAGGATAGTCTTTCACTTTCCGTATTCGAAGTTTCCGCACCCTATGAAGTTTATCTGAAGGGAGTCAACGAAGATTTCCTGTATAGTCTGCGGAGAGAAGCAAGAAGTAAAAATAAGTTTCCGGGGCTCAGGGTCGGTTCAATGAACCTGATTTCAACCGTCGGAAACTGGGAATAATCACAAAATTTATGAATCGTCTTGCACCGCCCGTATTTAGTCGCTTCGACGATTCCTTTACCATTCATTCGTCGCGGAATTATTGTTTATCCATCCTGGTTTCCAGGCATGGATTCTCCTTTTGCATTTCCCGGCCGGAGGATCATATGGTGCTGGGTCTGGAGGCCTATAATTTTCCAATCTCCGACACGCAACTTTCTGCCGGCAACGATATGAAGGAATGGGGTCAGCAATTAATCACGCTATTGGGAAACCTTGAATCATTAAAGAAACCATTCCAAAAAGTATCCATTGCTATTGCGTATTCAAAATCCACACTTGTTCCAAAAGTGCTCTTTGAGCAAGAAGACAGCGCTACTTGGCTGAGGGTTAACCATCCGGTGGCCGATTATGAGTTGTGCAGGAATGATGAATTGATACCGGCAGCTGCCGTCATGCTCTATGCCGTTCCGGTAGATGTGCTGTCGGTGCTTACAACAGCATTCCCCGAGGCAGCTGTGTTCAACGCTTCGGGCCGGCTGATCATAAATCTGCTCTCTGCTACCCAGTCAGCAGCAAGGGATGGTGTTCTTTATGCGCATGTGCAGGGTGCATGGGTAGAGCTTGTTTATCTGGAAGAAGGGCATTTGAAGTATTTCAATGTTTTTTCATACCAAACCCGGGAGGACCTGGCATATTACGTTATTTTTGTGATTGAGCAACTCGGTCTCAATCCCGACATAACCGTCCTGGTGTTGTTAGGCGATATTGAACGTGAATCTGACCATTTTGAATTGCTTTATCGCTATATCCGTAATATCCGACTGATTGACGATTCTGTCATGCAGGAGCAAGGGCAGTTGGCTGCTGGCATACCTTTTCATACCTATTTTAACCTTATAAATTTTGCAAGATGCGGATCGTAAGCGGAACACATAAAGGCCGGAGAATTTCACCACCTGCAGGCCTTCCGGTTCGCCCAACCACCGATATGGCCAAGGAAAGCCTGTTCAATATCCTGAACAACCGTATCGACTTTGAAGAAACAACCGTTCTCGATCTTTATGCCGGTACCGGCAATATCTCATATGAGTTCGCCTCCAGGGGGGCACGGGAGATTATGTGCGTGGAGTTGAATCCAAAATGCTCGGCTTATATTCAGCAAACGGCCGAAAAAATGGGATTTACAGGGATGAATGTGATTAAGACCAATGTTTTTTCACTGCTCCCGACGCTGAGACGAAATTTCAGCATCATCTTTGCAGATCCTCCATTCGATTCGGATGACGCGCAAAAACTCCCTGATATCATTTTTGAACACAAACTGCTGGCTCCTGATGGTTGGCTCATCATTGAACACCCCAAGAAGATGAAGTTTTCCGGGCATCCTAATTTTACGGAGCATCGCCAGTACGGGAAGATAAATTTCAGCTTCTTTAGAAAT
>JBBRRV010000110.1:0-10625 GCA_038246075.1 Bacteroidales bacterium | reverse complement strand
CTGCTTCAGGCAGAAGGCATTGAATGTTTCCTGGCACACGAAAATCTCATTCAACCGGCTATCTCCGGTGGTGTGGAACTCAAGGTGAGTGCCCCGGATATCGAGAAAGCCATGAAAATCATTGATGGTGCTTTTCCGGCAGCAGCAAAGGGCATCCACACAAAGAAAGCGCTTAGCTTCAAGCGCATCCTGGTGCCGGTTGATTTCTCGGAACAATCGCTGGCCGCATGCAAACTGGCCATTGGTCTGGCAAGGGGGCAGAAAGCAGAAATCCGTTTTTTGCATGTGTATTACAATCCCATCATTGAGGCAACGCCGTTTGATCTGAGCTATTCCTACCAGCAGAACCTGTCGAAATATTTGCATGAAATAGAGACAGAAGCCCGAAAAAATCTTGACAAACTCATCCAGGAATTAAAAAAACGCCTCGTGGCCGAAAAGATCACAGATGTGAAGCTTGGCAGTACGCTGGTGAACGGACTGGCTGCGGATGAAATTTTATTTTACAGCAATAAATTCAAGCCGGGAATCATTGTTATGGGCACAAAAGGGATCGGGCACAGCGTGAAAGGTTCTGTCGGCAGTGTAACAGCCAGGATCATCGAGAAATCTGATTATACGGTATGTGCAATTCCTCCGCACAGTAAGCTCTCCGGGGTGTCTGATCTGAAATCGATACTTTTTGCGACCGATTTCGATCCTGCCGACGAACTGGCGATCGAAAAGCTGATCCATCTCGTCGGGCCGCTTGGCGTGAAGATATACTGCTATCACATCAGCATCGGGGTTAAAAAACCATGGGAAAAGGTGAAGCTGGACAACCTGAAAGAGCATTTCGCAAAGAAATATCCGCAGGCTGATATTGATTTTGGCATTTTGATGAGCGACAACCTGATGAATGGGCTGGAAACCTTTTTGCGCAACAAACCCATTGATGCCATAGCCCTTACCACACATAAACGGGGCTTTTTTGCCAGCTTTTTCGCACCCAGCATCACCCGGCGTATTTTTAAGGATATTCCCAGGCCATTACTGGTTTTCAGGGCGTTTGAGGATTAGGTTACCACTTCACCCCATCCCTCTTTCGCCCCATCACCCGTTCACTTTTTTACAGCGTCGGATAAAACGCATCCACAATATGGTTGATGCTTGACTCCTCGCCCTGGAGCAGAACGCTGATGATGTCGAAACGGGTTTCCATATCGATGTTGTGGCGCATGATATAGGCATTTGCGGCACGTATCAGCAGGCGCTGCTTATCCCGGGTCACCGAGAGTTCGGGTTCGCCGAAATAATTGCTCTGACGCGTTTTGACCTCCGCAATCACCAGTACTTTGCCATCAGTAGCGATGATGTCAATTTCATCCTTTCCATGCCGCCAGTTCTTTTCCAGAATTTTATAACCCTTTCCGGCCATGTATTTCTGTGCTAAAATTTCCCCTGCTTTTCCCAGATCGTTATGTTCGGCCATTTGTTCTAAACGTTATGTGATTAGAAAAGTGTTTTTTATTTAACGACTACCCGAATTCCGGCAGAATGTGCACTAAACTCCGGCGCATACATACACTGGATGCTGGTGACACCATTCGAGAAGTCACCCTGCTGACTGGCAATCAATGCATAGCTGAACACATAGGTCCCTTTGGGAAGCCAGCTGATGAAAAAGTTGGTGGAAGCATCCCGGGTGGCTTCGTAATAACCCAGCCCGCCCTGGTAGCGGTATCCCGACAAAACGTTGACGGGCTCAAAGGCCGATGCGCGCATATCCTTCAGGTGAATGTACTCCATGTCGCGGTCAACGCGTAGCTCAATGCGCACATTCACTTTGTCTCCCACCTTTATCGCTGTGCCTTCCGTTATGGGTTCAATGACGGGCCCCGTCGGGGTATTTCTTTCGATGAAGAGTTTCTTTGTCAGTTGTAAGGGTGTCTGCGCAGGCGTTATCTTATCGAGCTGCTCGAAATACTGCCAGTACATCGCTCCCCACGCAACGCCTTCATCGGATTTAACCACGGTGATTTTCCCCATTTCGGGTTTAATCTGCCCGGCATCCCAGGCTGTTTTGAAGTAGCCGGTTCCGGCTTCAGGTTTTGCACCTTCAGATTTGCCGGGATCGATGCGCGTATTGCCTACCGTTATGGCGACCTGTTTATCACTGGCCAGCAAGTCAGTCCCCCTCAGCAAAAGGGCATACACTGCTTCGGTGGTGGCCTTGGTGGTTTTCCAGTCCTGGGTCTGCTTCTGTTTCAGCAGCCAGATCTTCATTTCTTCGACGGCTTTGCTGTCCTTCGCCACTTCATCAAAAGCTTCGATGAGCAGGGCCTGGGTCTCCACGGGCGACTGGTACCAGTAGTAACCCGGTTCGGAATTGCGCCAGTACATGCCCATTTCGGCATTGTGCAGCGACATTTCTGAAAGCGAACGCATGATGAGCGCAGGCGTGGTTTTTACGTTCAACCGGTTCAGCGCCAATGCCAGCATGCCCTTCATGTAATTGTTCTGTTGAGGCCAGAAATTAACAGCCTGTTCCCTGAAAAAGCCGAAGGCTTCCGCATTTTCCTTTTCTACCGGGATATCGGACAGGAAATAACTGCGGGCATACAGGTATTGAATCACTTCACTGACCAGGTGATTGTTTTTTGAAGGCGTCTTGTCATTTTTCCGGATTTCCAGAAAATCATCGTTCATACGGGCATCCAGGTAGGTCACTGCCTTATGGACCATTTTCCAGGCAGCAGCATCATTGCGGGTGTCGATACCAAGATGCCTCAGATGACCAAGGCCGGTGACGATATGCTGCGTGATGTATCGGCTCTCCGGCATGCCGGCGAACCAGGGCCAGCCGCCGTTGGAAGCTTGCATGTCCTGCAATTGCTTCATGGCAGCAGACAATTCGTTGCCCATGCGGTTGAGGTCAAAGAGCAGGGCAATCTGCTGTTTGCGCTGCGATTCGTTGCTGCCTTGCAACACCCACGGGGTTTCTTCCAGGAGAACGGCTTTCAGCTCCTGGTTTTTTTGAAGGCTTGAGCGCAAGGCATCAGGTGAAAGGGTTTTCCAGCTGTCGAACACGCGTTTGATCTTCGGGCTTGAATTGGCGATATGCGTGGCGATGCTGTTGGCATAGTAACGGCTGAAAACCTGCTCGGCGCACTGGTAAGGATATTCCATCAGGTAGGGCAGGGCCTGCACGGCATACCAGGCCGGGTTTGAGGTAAATTCGAGCGTGAGTTTGTGGTTGCGCAGCGTGCTGCCTGCCGAACCCGACTTTAGCAGTTTATCGAATGTAAAGGTCTTTGTCTCTTTACCATTGATGGGAAGCGGCAAGGTTTCGGTCACCAGCATGCGGTTGGTGAGCACCGGGATGGCCATTTCCTCGCCATCGCTAAAGCTGCCCGACTGAGCGGTAACACGGTAGGTGATGGCCTGCAGTCCTTCGGGAATGGCGATTTCCCAGCCAACGACTTTGCTCTGGCCTCCGGTCAGGGATAAGGATTTTTGCTGAGGTTCTTTCAGCAGGCGTTCATTCACCGGCTGCATGGTAAGCGCATCGAAGAATTGCAATTCGGTGCTGATGTCCAGGTCTTTTCCTGAGATGTTGGAGATCTTGACAGCAAAATTCATCTTGTCACCTTCGCGGAAGAAGCGCGGGGCATTGGGCACCACCATCAGATCCTTTTGGGTGACCAGTGTCTTCTCTATCTGCCCGATTTTCAGGTCTTTTGTATAGGCCAGGCCCATCATCCGCCAGCGCGTGAGCGATTCGGGAGCTTTGAAGCTGATGACTAGCTCTCCGTTCTCATTTGTTGTCATTTGTGGATAAAAGAAAGCCGTTTCGTTGAAATTGGTCCGGATCTTAACGGCACCCTGCGGCAGTGCCTGCGGCACGGGAACTGCAGGCGCCGGGGCAGGTGCATAACCTTTCTCGAGGTGTGCAGTTTCCCTGCTGATTCCCTTCGCGGTTACCACAACCTCCTCCACACGGACCGCGTCAAATGAAGCCTCCATCGTACCCGTTTTTAACATTCTTCCCCTCCGGTATTTCCCACCGAAATTGAGCCCAAACCAGTTCAGCTGGTCGTACAGCACGAATTTCGGTGACAGGCGCATGACAGGGTATCCGAACTGCTGACTGCTTCTGACACCAAAGGATGTATTGTTTTCCCATAAACGTGACAACCCGGCGGATTGAAAAATATCCAGGTTCCAGGCATGCGGCACAAAGGCGTCGAGCGAGGCATCGTACATGGAAGCCAGCATTTCGGCGGCAACTTTTTCGCCCTTGCTGTCCTTCAGCGTCAGGCGCCATTCCTCCTGCTGCCCGGGTTCCAGCTTATCACGGAAAGAAGCGAACTGAATGTCGAGTTTCTTATTGGTGTAGGGTACTTCGATAAGGTTGCTGTACTGGAAACTCCTGTTGTATTTAACAAAAATGATGTTCACCGAGAAATTGCCGCGGTAGTCTTCAGTTACAGGTATTTCGAAGCGCTTTTGCCCATCACTCAGGTCGATGACTTGCCGGCTGACGATTTTGCCCTTCAGTACAACTTCATAAATGGCATGAACTTTTTTGGCGCCGGTGCCGAAGAGGAAGGATGCCTTTTCACCGGGTTCGGCCTTGCCATTCAGCATCGTGAAGAAGCCGATGGAATGATCGGGAATTTCTTTTGCCGTAGCGGAGAATACAGTGAAAAAGGTTTTGGTCTCCACTTTTTCGCCATAGGAATCCATCGTGCTGATCTCCATGGTATATCTGCCAACCGGCCACCTGGCTGCGCTTTCAGGACTTATAACAGAGTCTGTTTTCGAATCGAAGGAACGGGCATAAACCTTATCCTGTTTCTCCCATTTGCTGAAATCATTTTCATCGTCGTAGACATCTAAAGGGAATTCCCTGTAAAATGCTTCCCTGCTCATCAGAAAAAGATCGGGGCGGTCCCATTTGCGTTCGCGCATGATGCGTCCGGGCTCGCGAAGCTTCCAGATCGAGATTCCGCCCTTTGCAGGTTCTTTCGTGCCATTAAGATTTGTCGTCTTCAGCGCGAAAGCCAGTTTGTCATCGCGGTTCACCATCTCCGGCAATGTTGTGCTTACCAGCAGCGCTTTAGTCCCGACCGACACCGTTTGCCCGCCGGAATGGGTTTCGCTGTTGAGGTCGGTAACATCGGCCGTAACCAGGTAATCGAAGACAGGCTCCCATATGGCGTTAACACTTTCATCGGGAATAGCCGTGAAAGTGATGGTGAATTCACCATCCTGGTTGGTCGTAGCGAGGCCGTTTGTGATTTCCATGTCGGGCGACGTGGGCCACAGGCCGCGCCAGCCCCACCACATGAAGGGGAACCGTGCCTGGCGAGTAACACGGTATTTAACCTGTGCATCGCTGATGGCATTTCCGGCATACGCACCGGCTTTCCCGGTTACGGTAACCGGCTGGTTTAATTTATAGCTGCCGGTAACCGGTTTGAAGGTGACTTCAAATTTTGGCCTTTTGTATTCTTCCACCCGAAAATAAACCTGCCCGGTTTCGTTGCCCAGGCTCATCTGCCCGGTGAGCACGCCGACGGGTGTGGTGAAGGAGCCCGTGATGGAACCATAATCGTTTGAGGTCAGGTAGATGGAGGAAATCTTCTGACCGTTGGCATCCCAAAAGGAAACCGTGGTATTGAATTTAGACTTTATCCTTGTTTCGTCGCCGGTTTTTTCCAGCACAATTCCTTTGAAATAAACCGTTTGCCCGGGGCGGTATATGGCGCGGTCGGTGAAGAAATAGGTTGTGATAATGGAGCGTGGTTCGTCGTTCAGATAGGGATTCTGGTAGAAATAATTTTCGGTGGTGAAGCGGTCATTTCCTTTCGTGAAATCGATGTAAAAGGCATTGCTTTGACTTTTTCTTGCGGAAGGGGAAATCACGATAAGGCCGTCCTTCCCGGAGGTATATGCGGTACCGTCAGTTTGCTCGTATTTACGGGAGCTGTAGTTGTATTCGCGGAAGTGCGTGGCAGCTTTTACGCCGCTCAAAGGGGTTCCTTCCTGGCGGTCGGCCATGTAAATTTCCGTGGCGCCATTGTCGGTTCGCCTGCTGGTGTGGCTTATGGCTGTCACCCAGCATGTATTCGCCGCCAGGGTAGTGCTATCCCTGCTGAAATCGCCGACGGCTGAGGAGAGCAGCACATAGTATCCGGCCGGCAGCGCCGGTATCCGTATCTCCACTTTATGCGACTGATAGTCTCCGTCGCCGGGGAGTTTTTCCGACCAGCTTTTTTCAACCGGCAGCGCCAGGTAGCTTTTGTAAAGGTTTTCATCTGCACCTTTTTCACGCCATTCGCGGTCCTGCTCAGGAGAAACTTTCGACAGACGGAAATATACGGTTGGTGTATTGCGGTAAGTTACGAGTGCCGTAAAAGGCTTTTCCGGCACGTTGGCATAGGTCAGCGTAAGTTCGCGCGAAGGTTGCTGAATGACTTCGCTGAGGAATTTGCAGTTTGTGGCGCCGTCGCTCTCCGGGAAGCGTCTGATGGCATCATCACATACTGCGAGGGCTGCTTTCA
Organism: Bacteroidales bacterium; assembly: GCA_038246075.1. Lineage (GTDB taxonomy): Bacteria > Bacteroidota > Bacteroidia > Bacteroidales > DASVHX01 > DASVHX01. Next base: position 4,077 of record JBBRRV010000110.1, on the reverse strand, counting down.
GGTCCCATTTGTGATCGGCAGAGACAAGGGGCTGATAAAGCTGCCCCGATGTATGCAGCACATCGGCTATTTCATAAGATACGGCTGTCGAACCCGGATGATTCCTGTATTTGTTCTCCAGGGACCGCAAGGCAGAAAGGTAAACACTGTCCTTCGAAGGGATCGTCATGTTTTGCCAGGCGAATTTTAATCTTTTCAGGTCCACGTCAATCAGCGCAAGCGGGTCTTTATCGCTGAGATGGAAACCGATCAGGTCCTGCATCAGCTGAAGCGCATGGAATTCGAAAGAAAGGGAATCCTTTGTTACGATCTTCAGCGCAGCAAAATCCTTTGCCGGGGCGAGGTACTGCGGGCCATCCATGCGGAAAACATAAGCAGGTTGCGTCAGTCCCGATTCGGAATTCATGTAGAAATCAGCGGCGCGATGGGCCAGGAAATCATACAGTGTGGACCTGAATTTCCGGGAATCCGGCTGCGCAACCAGGATATCATCCCAGATATTCAGTGATGTGGCTTTGAGATCAGCCGGTTGTTCGAGCGATTGTGCATAATGGGCTATGGTAACCTGCAATAGTTTTCTGAGGCTCCAGGTTCTGATATCATCACCTTCGTCGCCCACTGTTTCGGCCCTGTTGAGGAACAGGTAGCGGTTGCTGGTGTAATAGCCCCAGTATAACTCGGCCAGCATGGAATGGATCACCTGCCTGAGCGGTGAAGGGGCTGACTTAGCGTCTGTTTCGAGCGATGCAATGGCATTTACCATGTAATCCTCCTGAAAATCGGACATCAGCTTTATGATATAAATGGAGGCCTTCGCAATTTGCGGCGCATCGTTGTGCGCCTTTGCGGAGCGGTATATTTTTTGTGCCAGCTCCAGTGCCGACTTAGGCTGCCCCAGGCCCGAAAGCGAATCAACACGGGGCCATTGCGTCTGATAATTTTGCTGCCCGAATGTGAACAGGCTGAAGAGGATGAAGATAAAGAGGAAGAAATACTTCATAAGGCTTGGATTAAAACAGAAAAATCACCACAATAGGCACATTAGGACACATTAGTATTCTTTTTATAACAGGGCTTAACTTTCAATTACGACGCTGGCGCGGATTTGTAATCCGCTCACGCTGGCGCGGATTGGTTTAAAAGCAAAAGCAAAAGTAAATATAAAAATTAACCACCACAGAAACAATAGAACATACCAGTATCGTGCCAGCCCTGGCATTTTTTCTTTTTTTTAATAAGACTGACAAGTATTAATGACCTGGTACGCAGCTAAGCGTAGTCCAAGACTACGCTTAGCCTGTAGTGATGCTTATGCAAGCGAATTGTAACTATTGTTAGGGTGACTTAATCTATTGACGGGGTGACTTTGAGTCGCCCCGTCAACGCTTTAAATACGCGACAGCAATGAAAAGATGTTTATCTGACCTTGGCCGTAAACGGATTGGCCAGGCCGGTATATTTGCTGAGTTCCATCCTTACTTTGCCTACAATAACAGCGGATTCGAAGAGGATGGGCACCCGGTTGCGGTCGTCGGTGACCCAGATGGTCATAGGATATGGATCACTGAAAACACTTCCTTTTACCACCATGGGTTTAAATCGTAAACAGTTGAAGGTGCCCAGTTTTGTGGTGATGACATCCTTGCCTTCATAGATGATGCGTGAATGATACACTGAATCGTCAAGAAAAAAAGGAACGTTAAAGCCGCCGCCTATGGCTACTTTATCGACATCAAGCGTGCGGGCATAGTAAAATCCGGAAAGGAAATCCTGTACGTTATCGGGCAGGGGCGTAACTTTTTGGCGGCTCACAGCCTGACCGTGTTCCTGGTAAAATTTGACATCATCATTCTTTGTAAAGCCACCTTCCTTTGTGCGGTTGATGAATAGCCAGGGGAATATGCCAACTTCATCGATATAGGTCTCGAAGCGGTCATTCACTTTAAAGAACCAGTTGAAAGCACCCTTTGAGCGCCCGATACCGACGATATGCATGGTATTGCGGTCATTGAATTTCCGGTTATCATCCATCACCTCGAGTGTTCCTGCACCGGCAGTAACATTGCCGGTTAAGGCAGAATGATAAAAAACATTATACTCGAGTTTTTCACCCCTGCGAAATGCCTGGTTATTAATCGTTCGAAACTTCTGCGCATACGTGGCAGCCGCAGAAATCAAAAGAATAAGCAATAGAAAATAGGTTTTTCGCATAACAGACAGAGTTACATTTATGCAATCAAATAACAAGCCAAACCGGGAAAAGATCTTCCGCGATACAGATTACAACACCACATTAACGATTTTCCGTGGCACGACGATCACTTTTTTAGGTGTGAGGCCCTGCAGCCATTTCTGCGCTTCGGGAGCGGCCAGCACGGCCTTTTCCACATCTGCAGCAGTCATCGTCGCAGGAAGGCTCAGCATCAGGCGGGTCTTCCCGTTAAACGAAACCGGATACGTAAAATTATCTTCCGCGAGGTACGATTCAATAAAATCGGGGTAAGTGGCTTGTCCAACACTGTCATTATGGCCGAGCAGACTCCATAATTCTTCGGAGATATGCGGGGCATAGGGTGAGAGAATAATGACAAGGTTTTCCAGAACAGCCCGCTTGTTGCAACCCAGCTCGGCGAGTTCGTTCACACAGATCATGAAACAACTGACGGCTGTATTGAAAGAAAAACGTGCCGTATCCTCCTGTAATTTCTTAATGGTCTTATGGATCACTTTCCATTCGGCGGCAGTGGGGTCTTCATCTGAGACCAGGAAGTCGTTGTTCCTGTCGTGGAACAGGCGCCACAGCTTACGTATGAAGCGCGACACGCCTTCGATGCCGCTGGTATCCCAGGGTTTCGACTGTTCGATGGGGCCAAGGAACATTTCGTACATCCTGAGTGTATCGGCACCATAACGCTCGATGAGTTCATCGGGATTCTGAACGTTATATTTGGATTTCGACATTTTCTCCACTTCGCTCCCGCAGACATATTTGCCGTCTTCGAGCAGGAAAACGGACGCGGCAAGGTGGGGCTGCCAGTTTTTAAACGCTTCAGTATCGAGGATGTCATTGTGAACAATGCTGATATCCACATGTTGCGGATCTGAAAATAAAGCTCTGCCTGGATAATTCTTCGAAGCATATAGCGGAACCTGCTCCCAGCCTTCCTTTTCGCAAAAGGCAGGAACGGGCTTACCTGCAAGGGTATATTCAGCCATTTTCTCAGGATTCACGCGGTACACAAAGCTTGAGCGGCCCTGTATCATCCCCTGGTTGATCAGTTTTTTATAGGGCTCTTCACCTACGGCCATGCCGATATCGAAAAGGAATTTGTTCCAGAAGCGGGAATAAATGAGATGCCCTGTGGCATGCTCGGCGCCGCCGATATAGAGGTCCACCTCCTGCCAGTAGGCAGCAGCATCTTTTGAAAAGTAGGCTTTGTCGTTGTGCGGATCCATATAGCGCAGGTAATAACCGCTGGAGCCGGCAAATCCGGGCATGGTGTTCACTTCCAGCGGATAGCCTTCGGGTGTGGTCCAGTTTTTGGCACGTGCCAGCGGAGGTTCGCCGTTTTCGGTGGGCAGGTAGGCGTCCACCTCAGGCAGTTCCAGTGGCAGGCTGCTTTCGGGAAGCGTGTAAGGCATGCCATCCTTGTAAAAGATGGGGAAAGGCTCACCCCAGTAGCGCTGCCGGCTGAAAATGGCATCACGTAAACGGTAATTGATGGTTCCATAACCGATGCCGAGTTCTGCCATTTTTTTGATGGTTGTTCTGATCGCATCTTTTACTTCCATGCCGGTGATAAAACCGCTGTTGATCATCACACCTTCTTTGGCATCATAGGATTCCTCCCAGGTAGCGGGGTCGGTGGGTTCGTCGCCCCTGCGGCAGACCACCTGGACAATTGGCAGCTTAAAATGGCGTGCAAAGGCAAAGTCGCGGCTGTCGTGACCCGGAACAGCCATGATGGCACCTGTGCCATAACCCATCAGCACATAGTCGGCTACATAGATGGGGATTTCAATGCCATTCAGGGGATTGATGGCGAAAGCGCCGGTAAATTCCCCGCTCACTTTCTT
>JBBRRV010000109.1:0-10628 GCA_038246075.1 Bacteroidales bacterium | reverse complement strand
GACGTAGCGTATATCCAAAGGTAAACCAGGGGAATAAGTATAAACGGTTTTTGGACCCAATGGATTAAACAGCGTATATCTCAGTCCGGCAGTTAGGTTAAGCCACGACAAAGGATCGTACGAATCCGAGATGTAGATGGCGCTTTCAAGACCTTGTTCCTTGCCAAGGGCTACATTGCTGCGTAGCGATTTTTCGTTATAAGGAATCACGGTTCCGCGGTCGAGCTGATACAGGATTAAACCGGCACCATAGTCCAGGGCATTGGTATTACTAAGCACATGCTTGAAATCGGCGCGGGCCTCGTAATGTCCCATCTGATAAGCGTGCTCATATGCACTTGAGATTTCCTGCTTATCAGTTGTACTGAATGCGTATTGAGAAGCAACCAGGGCAAACTCACCACGTAAAGCATTGGTATAGTTATGACTTAAAGTTAACGAAGCACCACTGTTCGAATAGGTGTAATCGTTGATATCGGATAAGCTGAAGGCGTCTTTGCTGTGATAAACAAATAACGACATTTGAGTCTTCTGGATATCATAATTCACGCCGCCTGAGAAATCGTAAAAATTCGCCGTGCTGGTTCTTATGGTAGGATCTTTAATGCGTTTTAAAATCCAATCCGAATAAGTTGAGCGGGCACTCAGCAGAAAGGAACAGGTGTCCTTTTTCAGGGGGCCTTCTATCACGATATTGCCGGCTATCGGGCTGATTCCGCCATGCGCCGTAAGATGTTTACGGTTTCCCTGGCGTGTGATGATATTGAAAACAGAAGATAGCCGCCCGCCATATTGTGCAGGTATGTGCCCTTTGTAGATTGAAAAATCCTTAATGATATCTGAATTGAAAGCAGGGAAGAATCCAAACAGATGTGAGGTGTTATAGATGGGTATCTTATTAATGTAAAAGGCATTCTGATCTGAGCCTCCACCCCGGACATTCAGTCCTGAAGCGCCTTCCCCGGCACTCACGATACCTGGCAGCATTCCCGAAACTTTTAGGATGTCGCGTTCGCCCATCATCATGGGTAGTTCCTTTATTGTTTTCATCGACATCTTGTCGAGCCCCGGGTCCTTGGCCCGGATGTTCATCTGGCGGTCGCCATGCACAACGAATTCCTTCATCTGGATGACAGCCTTTTTCATGTTGATGGTAAAGTCGCCATCCGAAAGAACTTCGAGCATATATTTCTTTTTTTCATACCCCAGGAATTCAAACAGGGCATTGTACTTTCCTGGTTTCAGCATGATTGAAAAGAATCCGTTGATATCCGAGAGGGCACCGGTTTTTGTTTCAGCGATAAAAACAGTGGCACAAAACACAGGTTCTCCTGATTCCAGGTCGAGCACCCTTCCAAGGATTTTGGCCTTTATGCTGCTCATTGCCGCCCCGCTTTTGCCGATACGTATCGTTTGGATTACATCTGCCAAACGGCCTGTGATGTAACGTTCCTCGCTGGCAGTAAGCATTTTTGTTTTCTGCTCTTCGCTGTCAAATTTTTCTGTATGGCGTTCGAACGATGGAAGTTGAGAAATAAGCTTCTCGCCTGGAAGCAGCACAAAATCGTTGTTCCACACAGAAACTTCAAGCCCCGCAACCTTGACGGCCAGAGATACGGCCCGCAGCGCAGTGATGCTGTCAGCCTCAAGTGTTACTTTCAGATTTTCTACCCATTTTTCCCGGTAATATATTGTTACACCCGTCTCCTTAAAAATAGTACTGCAGAATGTAGCAAATGGAACCTGGTTGAAATGGCAGGCAATTATCTTTTCGGGACCTTTGGCCTTTGCCATGGAGACAAGCAGAAGCAGTTGTATGAAGATTAATCCTAACTTCATTGTGGTGTTATTGTGTTGCAATAGTTTATCAGTTCTGTGATCGTCTGGTCGGAGGCTTTCTTTACATTTATCTTCTGCTGCCGAAGGTATTTTTTGATGATGACCTGTTGCGAAGGCCCGAACAAGGCTGCAAAATGTCTGTTGCTGGTGTATTTCGAAAGTTTTGTGCCGGCGAGCAGATAGGTTTCCCTCTTGGGAACTGAAAACAGGCGATTCGTAGCACCAAGGCGGCTGTCGAGCAGGAGTTCCTTTCGCCAGGTATAAAGTATCCGGTAGGTACCGTTACCCATCACCTCATAAATCCCTTTGAGCGAATCCATATTGGAGTGCATTTCAAAATGATGACCTTCCAGATTAAATGCTTCAAGCCAGGCGTCTGAGATGACGATTTGGTTAACGGCCCCGAGGTTGTTTTTATATTGAAGAATGAGTTGCTGGTGGAGTAAATCAAATTTCAGCGGGAGATTTTCATAGGTTACACCACGTAATTTTATGGATCCTTTTACAAAGTCAGCGCCATCAAAATATGGCGTTCCTTCAATGGCAGCAGGCGGGACGAAGTTGTATATCTTGCCGTTATACAATAGCGGATCAAGCCCATAGACATTATCCCGCTCAATGGTAGAAGATTGCGCAAAAACACCCGGGTATGCGAAGAGCAAGAAGAAAAACAGGAATATTCGAAAAGTAAATTTCATTCTTATATTATGCTGATTTAACCCTGGTAGGATTGAATAAGCCATTCTGGCGTAAAGGGCTGGTGTCAGATACCTAAGGTGAAAATATGGGCAAACCTACAGAAAAATAAACTTCGATTACAAGCATTTAACAAATAATTAACAAATAATAAAAACACCTGTGACTTTTATATTTGTGTTCATTTCATGGACATCGTATTTTTCTGCTTTCCGGCAACCGCTATGGCTTTGAACAGGTTTTTAAGTTTTACGCCGTTCAGGTGACCATTTGTTCGGACACCACTGCACAAATCAATACCAAAAGGCTGAACAAAAGCAATGGCAGCCTGTATGTTATCGGGATTCAGCCCGCCGGCCAGGAATAACGGTATATCAATGGCTTCCCTGATTTCCCGGCTCAGTTCCCAGTTATGTATCCTGCCAGTTCCGCCCAATTGCTTTACCGGCAGGTTTGGATTACCGCTATCGAGCAGGAGTGCATCCACAAAATGAGAAAGGCGGATTGCTTCCACTACCGACTGCGCATCGATAACATGAATGACCTGTACCAGTTTTATACCGGGCAATGCCTCTCTGATTTGTGCATACGTGCCGCACTTGAGTTCGTCAACCATCTGAATCGTGTTTGTCATAACGTCCTGATGATGCCTGATAATTCCTTCGGCGCTGGTTTCGCTGGTAAGCAGGAAAGTTGCGATGGGCGGTGGCGTGTGCCTGGCAATTTCAAGGATCAGATTGTTGGGAATCGGACCTGGTCCGCTTGGCATTTTTCCGACCAGACCTATAGCCGATGCACCATAATGAATAGCCATCAGGGCTTCATCCCTGCTGCTGATGCAACATATCTTCACCCTTGGTTTGATTGTTCCCTGCATTGTATTTTATCCTTAGACTGATTTGTAACTTGTAAAAGCGAAATTACGAAAATGGAAAATGGAAAATGGTAAATGGTAAATCGTAATTCCTAATTCCCTGTTTTCCTAATTCCCTGTTTTCCTGATTTCCTGTTTGCGAAATTTCCTATACTTCAATTTACTTCTATGTACTTCTATTTACTTCTATGTTTTTCAACCTGTTTCCCTTTTTCTCTCATAATACATCGTCTACTAAACTGCTTCCTAAAATCCGGTACCTTTGCACCTCATTAACAAACAGAAATGATTTCAGTAGATGGACTTACAGTAGAGTTTGGAGGAACCACGCTTTTTAAAGACGTGTCTTTTGCAATAAACGAGAAGGACAGGATTGCGCTTATGGGGAAGAATGGTGCAGGAAAATCGACCATGCTTAAAATAATCGCCGGCATCAAAACGGCTTCACGCGGTAAGGTCTCGTCGCCCAAAGATGCAGTAATTGCCTATCTTCCGCAACACCTGCTTGCCGAAGATAGCCGTACCGTTTTCGAGGAGGCATCGCAGGCATTCGCCCATATCTTCGAAATGGAGCATGAAATAGAGGATCTGAACAACCAGCTTTCGTCCCGCTCCGATTATGAATCGGCAGAATATTACGAACTCATTGAACAGCTTTCCACACTCAGCGAGAAATTCTATTCCATCGAAGAGACTAATTTCGATGCCGAAGTAGAGCTCATATTATTGGGCCTTGGTTTTGTGCGTGAAGATTTCAACCGTCCAACCGGTGAATTCAGCGGTGGATGGCGCATGCGCATCGAACTGGCTAAAATTTTGCTGCAGAAACCCGATCTAATCCTGCTCGATGAGCCTACCAACCATATGGACATTGAGTCGATACAGTGGTTCGAAGATTTCCTGATCAACAGCGCCAAAGCTGTAATCGTTATTTCTCACGACCGTGCCTTTATTGATAATATAACAACCCGCACCATAGAACTGACAAAGGGTCGTATTTACGACTACAAGGTGAACTACTCATTATATCTTCAGTTACGCAAAGAACGGCGCGAACAGCAGCAGAAACAGTTCGATGAACAAAAAAAATTCATTGCTGATAACCAGGATTTTATCGACAGGTTCAGAGGAACCTATTCAAAGACTAACCAGGTTCAGTCGCGCGTGAAGATGCTTGAGAAGCTTCCGGTAATAGAGGTGGATGAAGAGGATAACTCTGCACTGCGGCTGAAATTTCCGCCTTCGCCACGTTCGGGGAGCTATCCGGTTATTGTGGATGGAATGTCCAAGCGTTATGGTAGTCACAATGTTTTTTCCAACGCAACATTCAACATTACACGTGGCGAACGTGTTGCTTTCGTGGGTAAGAACGGCGAAGGAAAATCAACTATGGTCAAAAGCCTGATGGGGGAAATTGAATACGATGGCTTGCTGACACTCGGCCATAATACCATGATTGGCTATTTCGCGCAAAATGAAGCATCACTGTTGAATGAAGAAATTACTGTTTTCCAGACGATCGACGATGTAGCTAAGGGAGATATCCGCACGAAAATCAAAGATATTCTTGGATCATTCATGTTCGGGGGTGACAGCTGGAACAAAAAGGTGAAAGTGCTTTCGGGTGGTGAGCGTACGCGTCTTGCCATGATCAAGCTGCTGCTGGAGCCGGTGAACCTGCTTATCCTTGATGAGCCGACCAATCACCTTGATATGAAGACAAAGGACATCCTTAAGAGCGCATTGCAGGACTACGACGGCACGCTCATCCTGGTATCACACGACCGCGATTTCCTTGATGGCCTGGTGAATAAGGTGTTCGAATTCGGCAACAAGCAGATAAAGGAACACCTGGGAGATATTCACAGTTTCCTGGAAAAGAAAAAACTGGACAACCTTCGCGAATTGGAACGGACGGTGAAGAAGTAGGAAGTAAATAGAAGTAGATGGAAGTAAATGGAACTAAATGAAAGTAGCGGTAAAATTACCTTCACATTACAAGCTCCAAATTCCAGATTCCAAGGTCCAGATTTCGGGATATATTATAACATTTTTCTAGCTATATCAATCTCATCAATCTCATCAATCTCATCAATCTACTTCAATGTACTTCAACGTATGTTTTTTCGATTCGTTTCCCTCTGGCCAGCGATGCAAATACGCCCAATATGCACAATAGTGCAAAAATTGCAAAGATGATTCTTGTCCCCAGCACAAATGACACATGATTGGCCGGAACAATTTTGTGCTCTCCAAGTAATGTATGCAGTACAAGTGTGGCAATGGCCATGCTCATTAGCTGTCCGGCCAGCCTCATGGTTGCGATAATGGCTGAAGCCACGCCCAGAGATCGTTTCTCCACGGAACTCATCACGGCGTTTGTATTGGGCGACGAAAACATTCCAAAACCGGTTCCCAGTATAGCCAGGCTCACAACCAGATAGGAGAATGGCGTATTCCCATCAATAAACGCCAGCATGCCAAGCCCGATCACTATGATTCCCATTCCGGCAGAGGCAAGCAGTCGAGGATCAAATTTATCGGATAGCCTCCCCGAAAATGATGCGAACAGGGTCATTAAAACAGGTTGAGTCACCAGCAGTATTCCAGCATCCGAGGGTGTCAATCCCTTGATGTATTGCAGATACAGGCTTAGTATAAAGGTTACCGCGAAAGTTGCAGCGTAATTGATAAGTGCTGCAAGGTTCGAGTAGGCGAATACTTTGTTTTGTGTGAACAGGCGCATGTTCAATATGGGTATGGGCACTCTGTATTCATTTACCACGAAAAGTATCATGCCAGCCATTCCGGCAAGGGCAAGCCCGACAGCATAAGGATCGGGAAGTTTTGAAAAACCATACATCAGCAATGAAATACTGATCATATAAATGATTGTACCCCGGTAATCGAGGGTTTCTCCCTGCGCCTCGCGCCATTCTGTTTTAATGGTAAACAATGTGGCCGGAATGACAAATAAGCCAAAGGGAACATTTAACCAGAAAATACTTCTCCACCCGAATAAGTCGGTAAGAAATCCACCCAGCAAAGGAGCAAGCGTGAGCCCAAGGTATACTGCCGACAGATTAATTCCAAGCGCCCGGCCGCGTTGTTCGGGCGGAAAGACAGAAGTGATCATGGCTGTACCTATGCCAAACATCATTGCACCTCCAATTCCCTGGATCACACGGAAACTTATGAGCATAAAGGAATTTGTCGATAAGGCACAAAGCGCTGATGAAAGCGTAAAAATTACATTGCCATAAATAAATATTTTTTTCCTGCCGGCAATATCGGCGATTTTTCCTATTGGAAGCAGCACCACGGCCGACGCCAGTAAAAATGACATGCTCACCCAGCTCATCATTACAGTGTTCATCGAAAATTCAGCAGCCATCTGAGGTAAGGCAATATTAACAGCCGCACCCATAAAGGGATTAATGAACGAAGTGAGAACAATCAAAAATAACAGCAGATTTTTATTGCCCGGTTTTGCCCCGGACGTGGTTGGTACGCTCATGATTGATCTGTTGTTCATGTTGCAAAGATAATTCCAATGGCAAGGAGCGGTGGAATAAAATAGGACATGCGGAAATACTTTGAAGTAGATTGAAGTAAATTGAAGTAGATTGAAGTAGGTTGTAGAAGAAATACATAGAAATACATAAAAATACATAGAAATAATTGACCCCTCACCTCAAAATTCACCTCTGTCCTTGGGACTTGGGACTTGGGACTTGGGACTTGGGACCTGGGACCTGGGACCTGGAATCTGGAATTTTTCAAAAGCACAGAAGCGTCCGTTGTAATATCCCCCTGCGCTCCAATTTAAAATGCAGATCTGTTATTTGATAAGGAAAACATCATCCTTTATTTTACTGTTCAGGCTAATAGATACAACGGTGAGTTTCATTGTTTGCGGCCCCATATCCTGGCTCACGATATAAGGAAACATGATCCCATCCGTAACCCGGTAATCTGCATAGTCCGTGATGCCGTTTTGACCGATGCTCCGCACCAGCAAACCGGAAGACACATCATAATAGTCTGTCTTCCTTGCACTGTCAGGATAGGTCACTTCTATTCTGTATGCATCCTTGCCGTTCAACTCTTCCAGGCCAAGCAGTGTGGCCCTGAAGCCATGGCTTGCATAATCAAGCTCAGGATTCATGATAGACTCATGTTTCATGGTTTCAAGTTCTTTACCTGCCAGTTCCTTGTCAACGCCCTGCATAGGAGAAATTACCCTGCCCCGTGTGCCATCGAAAACCTGTTTCTGCACAACATTTGATCCCATGCTTACCTGTACCCGGAATTTGTTGGGTGCTTTGCGGAAGAAATCGAATGCAAGCGACATGCCCTGCATTTCCGACGTCATGTGCATCGTGAGGTCCCTGACTTTCAGCAGCTTTTTAGCTCCTCCTATCGCATTTACGTAATTGCTGATCACTTTTGCCGCTGTAACGCCTTCCGGCAGAGGTTTTATCTTCACCGATGGGTCGTAGAGATTACCTTTAATGTCGTAATACTGAATTTTGCTTCCTTTGCTAAACTGGGTGAGTTTTGAAGCAACTTCTTCGGCCTTTCCGACAACAAGGATGTAAGCATTGTCTGGATTGATATATTTCTTCGCCATGTCCTGCACATCGATTGAAGTTACGGCTGACATGTTCGTAAGAAAATTTGCGTAATAATCCTTCGGGAGGTTGTAACGGGCGGTATTAATGGCGAAATTAGCAACAGTAGCAGGGTTTTCGAGACTACGCCCGAAATTACCCATCAGATAGTTCTTTACCGTGGTGAGTTCGGTATCAGGAACTAACTCAGTGCGTAAACGACTCATTTCATAGATAATCTGCGTAAGCGAGCTGTCAGTAACAGAATTTCGGACTTCGGATGAAGCGGTGAAACGTCCGGCAAGTTTATCTTTTGTCAGCTGTGAGTAGGCCCCGTATGTCCATCCGTGTTTTTCACGCAGGTTGTTGAACAGCCGGAATGAACCTCCTCCAAGCACTGTGTTTGCAACCTGAGCCTTGATTGCATCTTCCGAATTAGGCTTAAGATCAACAGGATAAGTGACATTAATTGTGGATTGAACAGCATTGGGACGATCGACCACCGCGACCACAGGTTTCATTGGTGCCCTGGGAGAAGCATATGTTGCTACAGGGACGTCACCACGTTGCCAGCTACCAAAGTATTTTTCGATGAGCGGTTTTGCTTCTGCCAATGTTATGTCACCAACAATGGCCAGATAGCCAACATTTGGTTTATAATAGTTTTTATAGAATCCGGTACATTTATCAAGGGTGATCTTTTTTACTGATGCTTCATCCATGTTTTCACCGTACGGATGGGTTGCACCATAAACCAGTTTTGCGCTCACGCGTGAAGCAATGGCGGCTGGTAGGTTTTTAGATGCCTCCAGGCCTGACAAGGTCTGTTTACGGATCTTTTCCAATTCTTCCTGCTTAAAAGAAGCATTCAGGATCACATCGGAAATTATACGCAATAATTCTTCATTATGTTTGCTCAGGCAGGATGCTGAAAAGCCCTCTGCCGAGGGGGCGAATGACGCGCCGATAAAATCCACGGCTTCGTCAATCTGGTCTTTGGTGCGGGAAGTAGTTCCCGTGCGCATCAACTGCCCTGCAAAATCAACATAACCTGCCTCAGTACCTTGCAGAACAGGCGCGTAATCCAGCACCAGTGCATATGAAATGCGCGGTACTTTATGGTTTTCCACAACGAAAACCTTTAGCCCGTTGGCCAATTGAAACGACTGATATTCGCCGATTTTAATTACCGGAGCAGGTGCAGCGGTTGGTTGCCTGCTGCGATCGGGTTGTTCATGATGAACAGATTTATTTTCCTGCGTTTCCTTCGTTTTCCTTATTTTGGAAACCTGCGCTGCTAGAGGTAATGAAAGCAAAATGGCAAAAAATACGGATAATGTTTTTGTTCTCATGTTAGGTTTCTCCCTTTAGTTTTTTGCAGTAGGTTTAGGCAGATAATAGAGCACCACCCTGTTTTCCTTGTTCAGATATTTACCAGCCACGCGCTTAAGGTCATCGCGCGTAACCTTCATATAGCGTCCTATCTCAGTATTAATCAGATTAGCATCACCATAATAGACCTGGTATTGCGCCAGGTTCTCAGCTATGCCAGCCATGGTGCTGTTCCCGGTTACAAAATCATTTTCCACCTTGTTCTGAAGTTTTCTGAATTCCAGTTCGGAAACATCTTCGGTCTTGACTTTATTTATTTCGGCTTCAATCGAACTTTCCAGGTCGGGAAGTCCAACGCCCGTATTGACAAGCCCGAATATGATAAACAAGCCCGGATCTTCCATGGCAAGAGGAATTGCCTGTACTTGCATGGCTTTTTGTTGCTTGTCGACGATAGATTTCGACAGGCGTGAACTTTCACCGTCGGAGAGGAGTGTGGTAAGCATTGATAACGCGTAATAGTCGGTGGTGCCCTGTGCAGGCATATGATAGGCCATAATTACAGCCGGGAGCTGGATGTTATCATAAATGGTATCACGCACTTCGGCTGTTTTTTCCGGTTCCACTTCCGTAGGCCGGTGTATTTCCTTTTTGCCGGGGGGAATACCCCCAAAATATTTCTCAATGAGCTTCTTTGTCGTTTCAATATCAATGTCCCCGGCAATCGATAGGGTAGCATTATTGGGAACATAATACATGCTGTGAAAATCAATAAATTCCTTTAATGATGCCTTATTGATATCCTCAGGATAGCCAATGGGTGTCCAGCGGTAAGGGTGAACCTTATAGGCATGGTCCATTGTTTTCTCGAGGATGCTGCCATAAGGACGATTGTCAATCCGTTGCTTCTTCTCTTCTTTAACCACGGCACGCTGGGTCTCAACGCCTGTACTGTCAATCCTTAGGTGTAGAAGGCGTTCCGATTCAAGCCAGAGCCCGAGTTCCATCTGGTTAGAAGGGAAAACTTCATAGTAAAAAGTACGGTCCTGTGAAGTATTGGCGTTTGATGTTCCCCCGGCAGTCTGCACTATTTTATCAAACGCTCCGCGTTTAATATTTTCAGAGCCTTCGAACATCAGATGCTCAAAAAAGTGCGCAAATCCTGTACGTCCCGGCACTTCATTTTTGGAACCTACATGATAAAGTATTGTGAGGGCAACGATAGGCGTAGTGCTATCCTGGTGAAGGATCACGTTCAACCCGTTGGGCAGTTT
>JBBRRV010000108.1:0-11108 GCA_038246075.1 Bacteroidales bacterium | reverse complement strand
TGACCTCAACCCCGTATGCCGGCAATATTTCATGCATGGCGACATTATAAGCTGCCGTTGTGTTGCAGTATCTTTCAGTTCCCACATATCGTTTCTTTATATTTAAAACAGGAACGACATACTTTGCAAAAACTTTAACATCCAGTTCAGCTTGTTTTTTCATGATGTCGCTTACCGTTTCATTCTTAAGAAAATAGGCAGGAAAAATAGCCCCGGAAACAATGTAATCGCCGCCTTTTACCATCACTACATTGCTTAAATGCGTAATTCCTTTCCGGATCAATTCCCAACGGACAGCAAAGGGAAACACGGATTGATCTTCTTCAACGACAAACAGATAGACCCATTCATTTTCGGAAGCTGCTTTCTCGATCAGGTAAAGATGACCCGAGGTAAAAGGATTGCAATTAACTACAATCCCGGCTATTTTATCTGTTGTTGCTGTCTTTTTAATCGACTGTAAATAATGCTGATAGTTTGCAATGGTTTCGAATCCGAATTCGAGCACACTGAACAAGGGTTTGGCACTGGCAATCTCTTTGAAGCCAAGTCCCTTAAAATAAACAGCATTTGCCGGGCGCGTAAAAACATAGGTGTTTTTATAAACGGACAGGATTTTTTCGGTAAGCGAGGTAACGATCAGTGCAAAGGCAGTGGAATCGCGGTATTTAGGTGAAACGGCAACATACTTGATTATCCGGCCTTTATGTGAACCTGTCCCTATAATATCCCCGTTCAGCGTATACAAAATCAGGGTAAACTCCACTTCTGCCGGGTCAAACTCAAACCCTAAAGGTTTCAGGAACTTGATGACCAATTTCACATCGTACGGATTCGTCAGATCCAATAACTCCTGCCTGAATTCTGTATTTTCGAAACTCATTATGTACAATCATTTTTTAGTAAGTAAATAAAAATAGTCATGCTTAGCAGATCAGCGCTTCCTCCGGGTGAAATTTTATGCTGCATGCAAAAGTCAATGACTTCCGCATACGTCTTCATCGAAAAATCTGCCAATACCCGTTTACTCATTTGCTGCAATGCCTCAAGGATTTTCGGGTCCGAACGGTATAAGATATTGGTGTCGTTTAAAACAGCCATGACCGATAACAGGGTTTTAATCAAGGCATCACGGCCTGTATTATTTTCATTTTCCAACATGGGCAACGAATGCATAAAAATGGTCGGGAAGCCATTTTCAACTTCGAAACGTATACCGCCTGTCTGGTATTTCTGAAAACAAAACTCGCCATGCGTAAGCGAATCTTCAGGATTGACTAACTCGTTTGCTGTTAGTTTGCTGCAAAGGGTTTTAACTGTAACAACAAACAGGTCAGGGTTGAAAGTATCATGCGCTTTTAGCACATATCCGGCACAAAAGAGTGAAATACCCATTAAAAAGATGATTCCCTTTTGGGTATTAATTCCCTTTGTCTGCAAAAACATATCCTTTTCCATCATCAGTCCGATATTGCGGATGACAGGCAGTGCGGTTCTGATATCTTCCTCAGAACTTTCTCCGCCCCGCCTGAACAAATCAGCAAAACCGACGGAAATAACCGCTGTAGAATCAACAAACATTATGAAATCCATATCGGTATGAATACCGTTACCGGACATGTCGACCAGGCCGGGTTTAGGTGTCAGCGCAAGTTCATACAGGATAGAGCGGATGGCTATACTACTAACCTTGTGCGAGAGGCGAACCAATCGTTCTTCACGAAGATATGCAAGTATCTTTTCCTGCTGAAAAGCTCTCAATGCTGCTATGGGATGACGGTATGCATGCATGCAATCAATGGCCGGGTAGGCATTGCAGAAGAAACATAATTTCGCTTTTCCTGAGCTGAAAATAATCCCGTTTTCGTCCGTCACATCTACATCGATAAAACGGCCTAAGGCATGGTTCATTTCAAACTGTTCCGCTATTTGTTTCAGCCTTACAATTGGAATACCATTTGATTTAAGCGGTACAATATAAAAATCACCGGCTGCATGATGGAGGATAACTTCTTTTGCGTGATCAATTAATATCCGGTTAGCCAGTAGCCAGTTCTTAAGCTGATCTTTACAAAGTTCGAAAAACCTGGTGAAGCAAACATCCGTTTTGGGAATGCCGGGGATGTTCAGGTTCATGCTCACCGCAGCCTTACCATGGGCATTTGCTTTTTGCCGGAGTAATCCGCGTTCCTCACGCGCTGAAAGTATTTCCTGAAGGGCATTCAAAAGTCTAGTCTTCTTTTAATTTATAAATGACATCAATAATGGTTCCGTCGCGGTATTCAACCAGACCAACAATTTTGTCGGTAAACTTGAGCTTTTTCGAAATCCCGGTTATGCCATCCACTTCTGTTTTTAAATCGTGGATGTCCACAATCTTAAGGCCAGCCTTACGGATGTTTTCTTCCAGGTGTTTGTAAAGCGGATTCACGCAAATGCCGCGCTCTGTAACAATGATGTGTACACTTTCTCCAGGTGTAACCACGGTATGAACGCGGTTTTTTATGATCGGGATTCTCCCCCGGAACGAAGGGCAAACAACCACTGTCAAATTTGCACCTGAAGCGGTATCAGAATGTCCCCCCGAGGCTCCCCTGATGTTGCCTTCGGAGCCTGTAATAACGTTTACATTAAAATCGACATCCACCTCCAGGGCACCCAATACAACGATGTCCAGTTTATTTGTCATGCAACCGCAATTAAAAGGATTAGCATACAAGGCTGCCGGAATTTCTATATGGCGACGGTTATTGAACAAAGAATTACTAACGGCAGCATCAAATGACTGTACGTCGAAAATGGTTTCGAAAAGCCCTTCATTGAGCATATCCACGCAATAGGAAGTCACACCACCCAGCATGAAGCTGCCTTTGAGTTGTGCCTTCTTCATCTTCTCGCGGATAAATTTTGCCACGGCCAGGGAAGCGCCTCCGGCACCCACCTGGAATGAAAAGCCCGGTTTGAAAAAACCTGAATGTTCAATCGCGTCAGCTGCTATTTTGGCAATGCGCAGATCCATGGGTGAATTGGTAATTCGTGTGGTTCCGCTGGCAATCTTAGTTGCATCGCCAATGGAATCCAACACCACCACATGATCAATAAAATTTTGTGTGAGCGACAGCGGAATACATGGATAGGGAACCAGGTTGTCTGTTACTACGATGACCTGCTTTGCATAACGCGCATCAATCACGGCATAACCGATAGAGCCAAAAGCAGATTTACCGTGTGAGCCAGTGGCATTTCCTTCGCAATCGGCAGCTGAGGCGGCAATGATGGCAAGGTCAGGCCGGATTCGCCCGGTATGAATAGCCCGCACACGGCCACCATGCGAATGGATGATAACGGGCAAATCCATAACACCCCGCGAAATGGCCTTTCCCAGTTTTCCCCTTATACCCGATGACCATATCTTCGTGATGGTACGATCCTCCAACAAAGGCAATATCGGATCGTGGCAATCATTCAGAGAAGATGCTGCCAGGGTGATATCCCTGATGCCCATCTGATGCAGAATATTGAGCGCCTGCACCAAAATGATATCACCATCGCGCAGATGGTGATGAAAAGTAATTGTCATTCCGCTTGTCGGTTTGGCCTTTTCAATGGCCTCCTTCAGGGAAGCGCACAATTTGTTCCTGTGGGGCAGGTTAGCCTTATTCGGGGCAGGGATGGTAGGTTCGTCCATCCATCCTTTGCTTAATTTAGCCCAGGCCCCCTGAAAAGGTTCCAGTTTCCCAATCCCTTCAATATATTCGGGTATTTCACGACCAAGAGAGTTTTTCATTTGCAATCAAATTTTAGGGTAGGTCCCTGTGTTGCCTGATTTTTTGGCTTGTATTCCTTCATTCAATTACGCCAACATTATTCCTCAACCTTAACATTTGCCAGTTCGAGAATATACTGGGCGCGGGCGACAACCGGGGCGTCTATCATTTTACCATCGATGGCGAACACCCCGATTCCGGCTGCCTTATTCAACAGGAATTCTTTCACAATCTTGTATGCTTTCCTTATTTCTTCTTCCGTTGGGGTATATACCTCGTGAATGATATCAATCTGGCGCGGGTTGATCACGGCCTTACCGGTAAAGCCGATCTTTTTAGCATATTCAGTTTCTCTTCTCAGTCCTTCTTCATCACCTAGATCAGGAAAAACAGTATCAATAACATCAATTTTCCAGGCTTTGGCTGCCATTACGATGCGCTTACGTGCAAAATCAATTCCGGCGCCATCGGGTGTGTAAACAATATTCATGTCTGCAGTCAGGTCCTGCCCACCAATGGTTAATGCGCCTACCCGCGGCGAACAGCCGGCTATTGAAAAAACATTCTGCACACCAAGCGCTGTTTCAATCATGGCGTGTATTTCCATCTGGTCGTGCGGAAGATGATGTTGATCTTCAATTTGCTCAATAATACCTATCAACGCCAGCAATTCTTCCGACGATTCAGTCTTCGGATAACGGATGGCATGTGGTTGCAGCGGGACAATGGCTTCCAGGTCCGCCATGCCAAAGGGAGTCGACAGGTGATTGATGCGCACGCATACTTCGGCATCGTAAAAGTCAATATGCCGGATCAGATTGCGCACCAGTATCCGGGCAGCATCTTTCTGATTGATGGCCACGGCATCCTCTAAATCGAGCAACAGGCTATCGGCCCCATAAACGCCGCCTTGCTGAAGCATTGCCGGATTATTTCCCGGAATATAAAGCATGGTTCGCCTTCTCTTTTTGCTCTTTATCATGGCTGATGAGTTTACTGTTTAAAATATATTACAGGTGCTGATTTGCCAGCGACCGCAAAATGGCTGTTTCCATTCTCGCCCGCACCACAGGTTCCAATGCTCCTTTGTCCTTCAAAATGACATGTATATCCGCTATTTCATATTGATCCAGCATTTCAGCGACAATTGATTTCAGGTTATCACCATATTGAAGCAGAACAATGCTTTCTATTTCTATTTTACGGCCTGCATTATCCTCACCCGGTTCTATTAACACAATAAGGTCGCTCGACTCGAATGTTCCGGCCTGGGAGGCAAATAATGGTTTCATTTCATTTTGTTTTAACTGTTAAAGCTCAGCAACAAGGCGCTGCTAAAATCTTCACAAACCCTGGAAGATAAGAGCCGCAAATATAAGCTAAATGTGCAAGCGGGAATTGAATTCCTGCCTCGTGCATCCGCTTTAAAACGCAGTTCGATAGCTATAGAGGAGTTTCCCGGGCCGTATTGAAATCCCTTTACTGATCAAACAAAACGACTGCCAAATGACTACCTTTGACACGCCGCAGATATATGCCAGCGCCGCAGTGGATTTTGCACTGAATTAGTTCATTTCTGCGTGATTCATTTGCGCTATAAACCATAAATACACCCTACAAAAATGATACAGGTTATTGTTTTTTATACCCTCAAAGAAGCTTTTACAGGCCTGTTTGCCGAAGCGTTCAAAACGAGTGCATCCCTTGTGCACAAAGAAGATGGCTGCCTGCAGTACGCCTTATTTGTATCCCCTTATACCGCCACCAGCTTTTGCCTGATTGAAAAGTGGCAATCGCAGGCTGCACTTGACCAACACCTGAACACCAAAAACCTGTCTGACTTCCGGGTGCAGAGTGAGCCATGGTTCGCTGAAAGACCTATCATCGAAATAAAATCCATAGCGCATGAACGAATCGCTTAATTCCATTTTTAACCGGACCAGTATCCGGCACTATACGCCTGCAGAAGTGGGCATGGAAACACTGACCTTGCTGGCTAAGAGCGGAATGGCAGCACCATCGGCCAATAACAAGCAACCCTGGTATATCATTGCCGTCACGGACAGACATTTGTTGCAGGAGCTGGCTGATCAGCTACCCTATTGCAAAATGGCCCGGGAAGCAGCCGCGGCGATGGTGGTATGCGGAAACATGGAGACCGACCCCATTGGAAATGAAAAAGGTTATTGGGCGCTGGATTGCAGTGCAGTCGCAGAAAATATCCTCATAGCGGCAACATCACTGGGGCTGGGTAGTGTCTGGACAGCAGTACACCCTCAGGCGGACCGGATAGCGTGCGTAAAGAAAATCTTAAATCTGCCCGATCATCTCATCGCGCTCGCGGTAATTCCGGTTGGGCACACTGAAGGTATTTCCAAACCTAAAGATAAATGGGATGAAAACAAGTTCAGATTGAATGCTTTTCCCGCAAACGAAAAATAAATCAGGAAAAAGTGTAGGATATTTGATATCAACCGCTTACATATGTAAATTGCATGTAATGGTCAGGCGTGCTGAAATTTTTATGACCTTTGTAAACTACAAACAGTTCTCAGGGCCCTACAACAAAAGGCCTGCAGGCAATATAAATCATTAATACCCGTTAATCGGATATTCCTTAATAGTGAAGAAACATTATCAGCTGAAATAAAGGCTGGTAGTAGGTAGTAAACATTAATTTTACATAAATTCAATCTATGAAAACAACAAAGAACATTCTTTTACTGGCATTAGCAATTGTAATGCTGGGTTCCTGTGTAAGCTCAAAAAAGTACAAAGCCCAGACCAAATGGCTTGAATCGGTCAATACATCGTTTGCGAAATCGCAGGCTGATTTGAATGCCTGTGAAAATGCAAGAGCTTTGAACAAAACGCAGTTTGATGACCTCAACAAACAAATGGAGGATCTTAAAAAGCAGAAAGAATACCTGAATACCAATAACACCCAGGTATTAAAACAACTTGAAAACCTTTCTGTGATTTCAAGTTCACAGGCCGAAAGCATCAAGAAATCGATGGAAAATATGGGCATGAAAGATGCTTATATCTTTGACCTGCAGAAATCAATGGCAAAGAAGGATTCGATGAATATGGCACTCGTACTTAACTTAAAAGGCGCAGTGGGAAGCATGGATGATAAAGACATCAACATCAAAGTTGACAAAGGCGTTATTTATATTGACATCTCTGATAAAATGCTTTTCAAAAGCGGAAGCTATGTTATAACCGACAATGCCAGCAATGTACTCGGTAAGGTAGCTAAAGTATTGAAAAATCAACCTAATATTGAGTTCATGGTTGAAGGCCACACTGATAATGTACCCTATAGAAAAGGTGACCTGCTTGATAACTGGGACTTAAGTGTTAAACGTGCCACTGCAGTAGTCAGGGTTCTTCAGAACCAATACGGACTCGATCCTTCCAAGATCACCGCTGCCGGCAGGAGCCAATATTCTCCCGTTACATCAAATGATAATGCCGCCGGTAAAGCTGCGAACCGCAGAACCCGCATCGTCATTCTACCTCAGCTCGACCAGTTCTTTAAATTGCTCGAACAGAAAAAGTAGGTATCCTTTTGCGTTTAAATAAACCTTAACCGCAATAGCATATACTGCATATCAAACGCAGGGAACGCAGAGAAATCGATTGCGTTCTCTGCGTTTCTTTTTTTTGTTACTTTTAATATTTAATAATGAATCATGAATGTGGCTGTAAATCTGAACGGATAAACAGTGCACCATCCTGAATAACCTTTCATAAGATGATTACAGGAGCCGACCCTCAACTACTTATAACACTGGTAACCATGCAGATGCCTTTTGGTAAATACAAGGGCACTGTATTGTGCAACCTGCCGGTATCCTACCTAGAATGGTTCCAGCGAAAAGGTTTCCCGGAAGGCAAACTGGGCATGTTGCTGCAAACCATATACGAAATCAAGCTCAACGGCCTGGAATATTTGCTTAATCCCTTAAAACAAAACAATACGCCCCGATGAAGGCTGCTTCCATAAGTATAGTCAAAAAAGAACTGGGCATGCGGCCGCCGAAAGATGTGCTGGACATTTGTATGCGCCTGGCAAAATACAAAAAAGAGAATAAGGAACTGCTCAGTTACCTGCTCTTTGAAGCCAATGATGAACAGCAATACATTATTTCGGTGAAGCATGAAATTGATGTGCAATTCGCGGAGATCAACAGGAACACGATGTATTTTATGAAAAAGAGCATTCGTAAAATTCTCAGGACAACCCAGAAATTTATACGTTATTCAGGCATCAGCATCACCGAAGTTGAACTGCTCATCTATTTCTGCAGAAAGCTTAAAACTTCTGGAATTCCCATAAATACAAGCGCCGCCCTGAGCAACCTTTACCTGGCTCAAATTCAGAAAATCAGGAATGCACTGGCAAAGCTGCATGAAGACCTGCAATACGATTATGAGCTGGAGTTAAAAAAATTGTAGCCCCTGGAAAATATCACGGTTATGGAAAAATACATCGCATTACTTAGGGGGATTAATGTAAGCGGGAGCAAAAGCATTGCCATGAATGACCTTAAATTGTCGATGGCTGAATTAAATTTCATCCATGTGGAGAGCTATATTCAAAGTGGAAACCTCCTGTTTGAATATGCGCCGGCAAATCCATATGACCTTGCAGAACTGATAACCTTAAAAATTCAGAAAACTTTCGGATTTCAAGTTCCTGTCATTGTTAAAACTGCTCAGGAATGGCTGTTTGTTTTGGCTCATAACTCCATGATTCCCCTTCGCAATGAAGCTATTGACAAGCTTCATGTCACTTTTTTTTCAGCAGAACCCACGCAAGCCATGCAGGGCAAGTTAAATGGAATTGACAGCGGTTCCGATGAATTTATCCTGGCCGGGAATATGGCCTATTTGTATTGCCCCAATGGCTATGGCAGGACTAAACTAAACAATAGTTTCTTTGAGCAAAAATTGAATGTTTCCGCTACCACGCGAAACTGGAAAACAATTGTCAGATTAGCGGAAATGCTAGGAGCCAGATAATCCTCCTACTCATTTCAATGTGTTTTGCGTTCTCCGGTTTAAGTAAAACGGATGCGCCCGCGGAAAGTGTGCCAAATCGCATCGGGAGATGGTTCTTACACCTGCCTGGTTTCTTTCATCCATGCCAAGGCTTGTCATTCCGCGCATGCTGCAGTGATACTTATATGGAACGGTTTTGAATTAGACAAGATTGACAAATTCTCCACTAATCTTGCCGTTGAAATGGTTGAAGCAGCGTATGGTTTTATTATCTTTAAGCCTTGGCACTGGACGCAAAATATCCACTGGGATTCTTCCAACGATTGTTTCAAAGGGAAATCAAGTAATTAAATTCCCGAGCTAGAACCTTTCCGGACCGTCATCCAAAGAACACCCCTTATGAACATAGAAGCTTATTTCAAGATATCTTACGGGCTGTATATTGTAAGTGCTGCAGCAGAAAAAAAACTGAACGGTTACATTTCCAATACCGTATTCCAGGTAACGGCTGAACCCGCCCAGTTTGCCATCGCCTGCAGCAAGGATAACTTCACGGCTGATATGATTGTCCAAAGCCAGGCATTCGCCATTTCAGCATTATCGGATAAAGTAAGCGCAGATATCATCAGCACTTTCGGTTACAAGTCGGGTAAAGATGTCGATAAATTTGAAGGCTATACTTACAAAATTGGCAGGACAGGTGCTCCCATCCTGCTGGATGACCAACTGGCATGGTTTGAATGCGAAGTGGTTCAAACCATCGATGTCGGTTCGCACCTGTTGTTTATAGGCAAGGTAACAGACGGTGACTTGCTGGATGCTGCCGGCCGGCCACTTACTTATGCCGGCTACCGTGAAGAGCGTAAAGGAAAAGCACCTAAAAATGCGCCAACCTATATTGATCCGGGAAAGTTCATGAAGGAACCTGAGGCCCCATCCGGAGAGACATTTGACAAATATGAATGCGCGGTTTGCGGGCATATTTATGATCCTGCCGAAGGAGATCCCGATTCGGGCATTGCCCCGGGCACCAGGTTTGAAGATCTTCCAGGGGACTGGACCTGTCCTGTTTGCGGGGCTTCAAAGACGGATTTTTTCAAGACATCCTGATTGTCCAAACTATAGTTCTAACATTAATAAATCAAAAGAAATGGAAAAAAGTCTAAAAGGTACACAAACAGAACAGAACCTATTAAAAGCCTTTGCAGGCGAATCCCAGGCGCGCAACCGTTATGAGTTCTTCTCGAAAGTGGCTGCAACAGAAGGTTACAAACAAATCTCCAATATTTTTCAGAAAACGGCCGACCAGGAGAAGCAGCATGCCAAACGCTTTTTCAAATTCCTTGAGGGCGGTGACGCTGAAATTACGGCCACCTACCCCGCCGGCAAAATCGGAACAACGGCTGAGAACCTGAAAGCTGCTGCCATGGGTGAAAATGAAGAGTGGACAATTCTGTATCCCGGATTTGCAGATGTAGCCCAGAAAGAAGGATTCCCGCAGGTTGCTGCAGCCTTCCGGATGATCACCAAGGTGGAAACAGAGCACGAAAAAAGATATCTGAAACTCTTAAAAAACATTGAAGACGGAACCGTATTCAAAAAAACGGAAAAAGTAAAATGGGTATGCTCAAATTGCGGATTCGTTCACGAGGGAGAAAAAGCATTGGAGACCTGCCCTGCCTGTCTGCATCCAAAGGCTTACTTCGAGCTATATGAAGAGAATTATTGATAGCCCCGGACTTAAGTCTGTGATGATGTAAATCATACGTAATATTACTTCACTCAACATTGCACCTGGCAAATCAACATTTGCCAGGTGTTTTCAAATGCCAAAAAACTACTTCACTGAACAGAAATGAATAAAATACGTCTCCTTCATACCTCCGACTGGCATCTGGGTAAAAGGCTTGAACGCTTTCCGCGTCACGAAGAACAGATGGCCGTGCTGAATGAAATCTGCGATGCCGTAGAGCGCGAAAATATTGATGTGGTACTCGTTGCCGGCGATCTGTTCGATGCCTTCAATCCGCCTGCCGAGTCGCTCGACCTCTTCTACAAAACCCTGAAACGCCTGGCCAGGAATGGCCGGCGTGCAGTGGTTGCCATTGCCGGGAACCATGACATGCCTGAACGCATCGAAGCGCCTGATCCACTTGCCCGTGAATGTGGTATTTTATTCGCTGGATTCCCCGATTCTAAAATCCTTCCGCTCAGCCTGGATCAAGGATTTTCAATTACAAAATCCGAACCGGGTTTTATCGAAATAGCTATTCCGGGAAAGCCTTTGCTACGTGTACTCCTGACGCCTTATGCCAACGAAATGCGCCTGCG
>JBBRRV010000107.1:0-11128 GCA_038246075.1 Bacteroidales bacterium | reverse complement strand
GGACGTATCTTGGGTTGGATTATAGGCCTTATTATTGTTTTGGTTATTATTTGGATTATTGCAATGGGTAGGAAAAGAAAGCAATAAACCAAAACCATGAGCTGGGTCGGCAATTTTAAAAGAACCAACAGGTATTGCTGATGCGTTGAATGCGTTGAATGCAAAAGTATAGTTCATCAATTAATATTCACAATACTAAAAATAATGATATGATAAGCATGATAAACGATCTTCCAGCGAATGTTTTGGTTTGAGCGCCATGCTGGACGACGCAAAGGTGGGCATGAAACATTTATCGGCATGGGATCGGATTGCATTCGTATCTGATCATGAAATGATCAATGCGTTTGCAAAGTTTTTTGGTTACTTGATCTCTTGCGAACTTCGGATTTATAAAAATGCTGAGTTTGCTAAGGCAAAAGAATGGATTTCTGAAAAATGATTTTAATTACGCATTATAAATCAATGAATTGCTTTGACACGAAGCACTATACAATGACATCAAGGAGCGAATAAGTGATGAAAATGACATCCGTGAAATTGTCCGGGAATTTTTATGCTTACCTTTCGTCCAGTTCCTTTTAAAAATTAAGTCGTATACTATATCTGCATTTTAATCTATTTGATAACAACATAAAAAATAACGGACTCATATACAAATGACACTCATCATAATAACGATTTTCATTTTAGGATATATTGCAATAGCATTCGAACATTCCATCAAAATAAATAAATCAGCTTCTGCGCTTATCACGGGTGTGCTCTGTTGGACAGTTTATATCCTTTTTGCAAAAGATCCTGGGCTTGTAAACGAACAACTTACCAGCCATTTGGGCGAATTATCAGGTATTTTATTTTTCCTGCTTGGTGCTATGACGATTGTGGAACTCATTGATGCACATGATGGCTTCGACATCATTACAACACGCATCGATCAGACCGACAAACGAAAATTGCTTTGGATCATAACTTTTATTACTTTTTTTCTCTCAGCCATCTTAGACAACCTCACGACAACGATTGTCATGGTTTCATTGCTGCGAAAACTTATCCGTGATGATAAGGACCGGCTTTTCTTTGCAGGCATGATCGTGATCGCCGCAAATGCAGGTGGCGCCTGGTCGCCGATTGGTGATGTAACCACCACGATGTTGTGGATAGGTGGACAAATCACAGCATTTAATATTATCGCCAAATTAATCCTGCCCAGCCTGATGTGTCTTCTTGTTCCGTTGGTTATTCTGTCCTTCACGCTAAAAGGCAAGATTAAACACCCTATAGCTCAGCGAAATTCAAATAACCAGGCACTCACAAAGCGGCAACAATTAATTGTTTTCTTTTCGGGTGTGATTATCCTCATGCTGGTGCCTGTTTTTAAAACAGTAACACATCTTCCGCCCTATATGGGAATACTCATAGGCCTGGGCGTTCTCTGGGTAATTACGGAAATAATTCATGGAAAAAAGGATGAAGAAGATAAGCATGCCCTTTCGGTTGTTCATGCCTTACGGAAGATTGATTCGGCAAGCATCCTGTTTTTTCTTGGCATCCTGGTATGCATTGCCGCATTACAATCGATAGGGGTGTTATCGGAAATTGCCCAATGGCTCACTGCAAATATTCAGAATGAGAACATCATTATCATTTCAATTGGTTTGATTTCATCCATCATTGATAATGTTCCGCTAGTTGCAGCAGTGCAAGGTATGTATGATTTTAACCAATATCCGCCTGACCATTTTTTTTGGGAATTTCTGGCCTATGCTGCAGGAACCGGAGGAAGCGCTTTAATTATCGGATCAGCAGCCGGTGTAGCAGCCATGGGAATGGAGAAGATCAGTTTCTTTTGGTATCTGCGTAAAATCAGTTTCTTAGCTTTAATGGGATTTTTTGCCGGTGCGATTACCTATATTTTGCAACATGAGATCTTTGGTATTTGATCATTTCAGCTATAACCTTTTTAATTAGTTACTTGCATCTAACTAAAATATATTTAATTGATAAACAGCTAATTATATTACTAAATAAATTCCAAGTTCTAAATTCCAAGGTCCAAGGTAAGTTTTGATGCAAAAGCCAAAATTTACATGTATTTCTAAGGATATCTATGTATTTCAAATTTTCAAGTTAATTCCTGTTAGTGCCATGATTTAATGGTGGTCGTCTTTTCACTGAATCTTTGTATACGCTGATGAAAAGGAGTTTGCTTACATGCAAATTTTGAATTCCAGAAGTGGTGTTCTGTAGATATGGCTGGTGGAAATTAAGGGAAAGGTGTCTAATTTAGGTGTCTAAAAAGCAAAACGCCCTGTAAGTCAATGACTTACAGGGCGAAGAGCGGTCCGGACGGGACTCGAACCCGCGACCACATGCGTGACAGGCACGTATTCTAACCAACTGAACTACCGAACCGTGATTTTAAAGAACATCCCCTTTATTTAAAGGGAGTGCAAAAATAGGCCTATTTTCCATACTTACAAAACAATTGCGAAAAATTATTCATAATTAATCGAAGCATCCCCGGACTGCAATAAAATGGTAATTTTAACCCGCCAAATTATTTCTATGCGCCTTCCTGTTATCTTTCCTTCAAGCCTTAAACAGCGGAGGCTCTTTATCCTGGTTACCAGCATCATACTTTTATTCATCCTGGCACTGCAAATCATTAACAGACGTTTCTGGTTGCACGATTTTGAAGTGTACTACCTGGCTGCCCAGGCTTTCATGAACGGCGAACCTGTTTATGGGAGGGCTTATATATTTGACACTGCTTTCTATAAGTATTCGCCCTTTTCACTCTACCTGTTCGTTCCATTCAGCATTTTGCCTTACGGGGTAGCCAAGATTATCTTCTTTCTGCTGATTTCTGCAGCAAGCGTTGCCACGCTATTACTTGCGGCACACCTGCTCCAAAACAACTCGGAACGCGGACAAACCTACAGCAACGGACTGCTGTTCATCGTACTGGGAATTGTTTCTTCGCAGGTTTTCCGCGAATTACACCTTGGGAATGTGAATATGATCCTCTTGCTGCTCTTGCTTGTCATGCTCAGAAATCTGCTAAAAGGAAAGCCGGTAGCTGCCGGGATCGTATTTGCACTCGTTCTTTTTATCAAACCTCACTTTTTAATCCTTGTCCCGCTGCTCTTATTCCGGAAACAATTTAAATCACTTGCGGTAACGGCTTCAGGCCTTATCGCCGGCATTTTATTGCCGGTAGTATTGACCGGGTTTGACAAAAACCTGGCCTTGTATCAGGCATGGATGCAAACCATGCAGAAGCACAATGCATCGCTCCGGGAAGCATACGACACCATCTATTCCTTGTTGCTGCACAGACTACCTGACCTTCAGTCTTCTGATATACAGATTTCAGAAAAAGCAGTTGTAATAGCTTTATTAATCACAGTGGCAACTGCTTTCGGATGGTTTGTCATTGCCAACATTCTTCGGGAAAGAAAGCGGCAACCCCAGCAATCCGGACAATCCTTCGTCATCGAATTCCTGATACTCATCGCACTCGTTCCCAACCTTGTCATCACCGACGCGGAGCACTTCCTGCTGTCAATTCCACTGATCCTTTTCCTGCTGGGACTGATGCGTAATAAAACACCGGTATGGTTCAGGATTGTGGTAGTGTTCTCCGTCATCCTGTATGCCATGAATATCCATGACCTAGTTGGGGCATCAATATCGCTCTGGCTCACCCGCAATGGCATCCTTGGTCTTGGAAACTTTATGCTGATTGGACTGACCGTTTATGGATATCTTAATTTTGAGATAAAGAGAATCGCATCTTCACCGGCAACAAATGCCGCCAGCTAAACCAAGAACAACCTAGCGGTTGCAGACGGATTTGAAAGTGCAGTATTTGCATGAATCTGTATCTTCGGTCTGGACGAAGGGCTTGTCCTTATTAAACAGGCTCTTTAAAACTGTCTGAAGAACCTCCTTCATCGCCTTCAAATCATCTTTGGTCAACCGTGCGTTGCCGTCAACGGTTACTTTTAAGAGCCCACGTTTGAAACTGCGCAGGCTCGCGATCCCCGATTCCAAAAGCTGACCTTCGGCTATGCGCAGTTCTCCAACATTTTCCGCGAAGAGAAACGCATACATCAGGAGTTGAAAACTCATCCCCTGCTTCGTGCCATCCAGCAGTGCAGCAGTGGTGGCGAGTTTTAGCGAATTTTCCTGCACACTCCCGGTTTTATAATCGATGATGCGGATAACATCACCAACACTGTCGATGCGATCGGCAGTTCCGTTAAGATAAATTTTACCCGGAACACCACTGTCTTCAGCTCCGTCCAGGTTAATCTCCGTGCGCATCTTATGCTCCAGGGCCAACACACGAAGTTGTGCATGATCCTTTGCCAGCGATGCAACAAAATCGGATTCAGCCCCGAGATGGTTCAGCACGAGCCGCTTGGCAACCTGAACAAGAAGTGCATTCTTTCCCGTACTGAAATCATAGTCGGGCATAATTTCCTTAAACGCCAGCTCCACAAAGCCTTCAGCCTTAGCATGCATCACTTTGTAATCCCCGGGTTCAACAGATTTCCCCAGAAACGGCCGGAACAATTGTTCCAGGACCTGATGCACGACAGTGCCCAGTTGCATCGCATCAATGGTATCATCCACTTCATCGGGCTCCTTTATGCCCAGTATTTCCGAAAAGTAAAACTGAAGCGGGCAGGTAAGGAAAATATTCAAACGGCTGGGTGAAAAACCCCGTTCGGGGTCAGTACCGCGATCAGCAAGCCGCTGCAGAATGGTAGAAGATTTTTCGATGCTGATATTAAAATCAGCGGAAGGCTTGGCAAGCGGGATTTCGGCAGTCCGTTGCAGGATTTTGACCAATGGGTTATAGGCGGGTAATTCCTGGAGCAACTGCGCAATGAACCGGCTTTTCTCGCCCCCTCCCATCTCATCCGATTCGGTGTTATAGATGAGCCAGGCATTTTCGCTCCGCTGCAATAAACGATAAAAATGGTAGGCAAATATGGCATTTTTCTCCTGGTAACCGGGCAATCCGAAATTATTACGCACGTCGGCAGGCAGAAAGGAATTTGACAGCTTACTTCCGGGCAGCAAACCTTCGTTTGCCGAAACCAGGATAACATTCTTAAAATCAATGGTGCGGGTCTCGAGCATTCCCATAACCTGCAATCCCTTGAGAGGTTCGCCGTAGAACGGGACCGTCGATACCATTACCATTTGCCTGATGATGGATTGCATGACGGCAACACCCGGCTCAACCTGCATTTCGGCCAGCAGCAGCCGCAGCCTGTTGGTGATCACCGCAAACTGGAACAGGTATTCCAGATCGAGCGCAGCTCCACCCGATGGATTGCCATCTTTCATTGAACCAATGGCTGAGTCACGCAGCACATTGATAACATTGGACAGCACCAGCAGTAATTTCGGAGACGTAACGGCTTTCCCGTCGAAGAAAGGATCAAGTGCCACCGACAATTCCTTCGAAATACCAGCAAACAGCTCCCTTGCGCCGGCAGCAGGCAATAAAGCCATCGCCAGCAGCGACTTCAGATGAGCTTTAGATGAACCATCCTGCGACTTTTCGGCCATCTGCCTTACCTGCGGATGGAACAAAATTTCAGCAATATCCCGGTGATAAAACCGGACAGTGATTTTATTGTCGGCGGAGGTGCGCGTGTATTTAGCCGTATTCACGGCAAGGTTAATGAGTCCTTCCATCAATGAAGCAACCGGGGTATATCGCAAAGGATAACCCATCGTCACGTTCAGGTCGGCACACATCTCGGGAAAAGCATTAAGAACAGGCATCAAAAGGTTCTCATCCACCAGCACCACAGCAGTTTCTGAAGCAGCTGCATCTGATCCCGTTAGCAAGCCTGTAAGTATCTCCCCGGTTACCTTAGCCTGCCCTATTTGTTGGGCAACGCCAATAATTTCAATTTTTTTGGCACCTGCAGCAAAATCTTTGAAGATCCATTGCATTTTGCCGAATTTCTCTGACTTCCGGTATCCGCGCAGGAATTTACCAGCTTCCTGCACTTCGTCATTCATATAATATTCATCGGCATCCCAGCGTATTTCGGCCTTTCCCGATTTCAACAGGTGGTCGATCAGTTTTATTTCGGATGAGGAAAGCGCGTTAAAGCCCGCAAAGATCACATGATCCCACTCATCAAACGAAACATTGTCAAGCGTTTCGGCCAGCAAGCGGCATGCCAGTCCGTGGTAAGCAAGGTGGCGTGAAATAAGGGATGCTGTAAATGCATCATAAATACCGGCAAGTGAATTGTAGAACCGGATATATTGTTTCTCAGCAGTTGTAAGTTCCTGCCCCGGCAGATTCCAGGTCTCGATGGCTTTGGCTTCGCTCAGGTATCCGAAAATATCGCGCGCATTCACCAGGTAACGGTCGATCTCGTCAAAGTCGGCCAGGAGCATGTTTCCCCAGGGCATAAACTCATCGAAAGGACGTGCATCTTTACCTTCGGCAAAGGCATATGCCTTGTAAAGATTAAACAGGAGGGTAACCTGATCCGGAACGGTATAACCTGATTTCAGCCTTATAAAATCTTCAATGGCAAGAATATCCGGCGCCCATATCGGCACTTCTGTGGTCCTGGCAAGGTAGCGCCTCAGGAAAAGTCCTGCCCGCCTGTTCGGCAATATGACGGCAAGGCGCTTTCGGCCCGGTCTGCATGACTGCGCAATATATTCGGCGAGTGTTTCAAGAAAAGGCTTCATCCTGAATTGATTATCAAAGGCTTGTGGCCGGATCGATAACAGGGAGCAATTGTTCGGCTTTTTTCAGGCCTTCGGGCGAACCCATATCCGCCCAATTGTATGGCTCGTGAATATAAACCCCGATGCGGTAGTTCTCGGCGAGGCTCAGGTATAATTCCAGGATCGGGAAGGGCTTGGTTTTGCGGGAAAATGCAAAAATGGCCGGATCTATAATATGTATCCCGCTAAACGCCAGCGGTGTAAGTTTACCAACGGCACCTGTAACCCGCACGGTCTGTCCGGTTCTGGCATCCTGCCAGCCTTTGAGGTAGTTTTGTCCGTCAAGCAATAACTGACGGGATGAATCCCTCCTGCTCACCGCCAGTGTAGCCAGATTTCCTTCTGTACGGTGGTGTTCAAACATTTCGTTTACATTAATATCTGACAGCACATCAACATTATAAACAAGGAATGGTACACCATCCGAAAAGAAGCCAGCTGCTTTGAATAATCCGCCCCCGGTATCAAGTAATTTGCCGCTTTCGTCGGAAATGGAAATCTTAAGGTCTTTGAATTCTGCGGTATTCAGATAGGCAATCACCTGGGCTGAAAAGTGATGTACGTTAACAATAAATGAACTAACGCCTTGCTTTGCCAGGTGATGAATCAGACGACCCAGCATGGGTTGACCTCCGACGGTCACAAGGGCTTTGGGGATAGAATCGGTAAGCGGTTTCAGCCGGCTTCCAATGCCAGCTGCGAAAATCATTGCCTTCATATGCTTGTTTTATGTTACGATCTGAAAAATGCAAACAGGGAATTAATACCTAATGGTCACGAAGTGCCGGAACCTCATCAAACTAAGGTGTTGCCAGGATTGCATATGCCGGAACCTCTGCCTGCTTCCTTTCACCCCATGGCGATAAGCTAAAAGGTAGTTTTATCCCTGTTAGCTCTTTTGTGTTTTATAATAATTGCGATAAACAACCTTACGCAGTTCCCGATAGAGGATAAGTTCAGCTATTAACTCATGCCTTGTTGTTTCAGGATGGCCTTCCTCGGCTTTGATAATGGTTTCATCGTCGAGATCGATCTGATACTGGAGGGCAAGCAGTTTATGGAAATCATGCATGATAAGGGTTTCAATAAATCCCGACAATTGCCTGTATACCTCCTCATATGCCATGGCCACATTGCCGGTAAAATAAATTTCCATGCCAAATGTGGAAAAATCCTTTATAATCTGATGAATTGTTTGCTGGATAATGTCTGCCTGTAATTTATACGGCGAAAGGTCTAATTGTTCCAATGGCATTGTATTTAGTTGCTAAGCTTTATGAGGTTTACACAGATCTTTCTCTTTTTTGGCCTTACGGTCGCATTTCTTGCATACATACCTGACTTCTTCAGGCTTTAATTTCACTTCCTTCGCGGATTTACAAAGCGTCTTACCCATGGCTAAAGGTATAAAGGTGCAAAGGTGTAAAGGTTTAAAAGTGTAAAAGTAATCATTCGTCCGATTTAATTTGCACATGCCTGAGGATAACTTTAACCTGGAAATCCGCTATAAGATGCGCAGCCATGCGCCGGGCGCAATATACCGAACGGTGTTGGCCGCCGGTGCATCCGAAATTAACCTGTAAATGGCTGAATCCCCGATCTATATAGCGCTTCACGGATTGGTCAACCAGGACAGCAGCATGATGAATGAATTGTTCAACTTCCGTATTTCCTTCCAGGAATTTTATCACGGGCTCATCGCATCCGGTGAGACATTGATATGCAGGGAACCTCCCTGGGTTGGGAAGTGCCCGGCAATCAAACACAAATCCGCCGCCGTTGCCGGTGTAATCAGCAGGCATTCCCTTCATAAAGGAAAAGCTGCTGATACTTACCGTTAGCTTTCCTGACAGATCTGCTGCCGGCACTGCAATATTCAAACTGCCCATTTTGTTCAGCGCAGCAACAAGTTCCGGCAAATCAGGTGGCAGGTTGATGTTCCGGAGGTACCATTTCATCTCTTTCACAACATATGGAATGCTTTGCAGGAAATGTGACTTTTTCTCCAGGTACCCCCGGAAGCCATATGCACCGGCGACTTGCATGAGCCTGACCAATACATAAGCATAATAGTGTTTTATAAATTCATTTTCGTCAACATGCAGGAAAGATCTCAGTTCAACCAGGTAATGCTGAAGCATTTCCTCTCTGAACTCAGGGGTAAGCCCAGCCTTTACCTGGAACAGCAGACTGGCAAGGTCATATTGCAAGGCACCCTGGCGGCCTCCCTGGTAATCGATAAACCAAAGCTTACCATCCTGGACCATGATATTGCGTGCCTGGAAGTCGCGGAACATAAAGTAATCTGCTTTCGCCTGCAGCAGGATATCAGCCAGACGGCCAAAGTCATCTTCGAGTAATTGTTCATCGAAAACAATGCCATTAGGTTTCAGAAAATAATACTTGAAATAATGCAAATCCCACAGAATGGATTGCCTGTCGAAACGCTGACGAGGATAGCAATAGCGGTAATCGAGGTCGCGACCGGATACAACCTGGAATTTAATCAGTTCGGTGATGGCATTCCTGTAAAGCACCTGTATATCCGCCGGCAGTGGCGTGCCTGCAGGCCGGGTATTCAACAGCTGATAAAGTGTGGTATCACCCAGGTCCTGAAGCAGGTATGAGGTCTCATCTCTGCTTACTGCCAGCAATGCTGGCACAGAAAGGTTGTGGCTTTTAAAATGACGGGTAAAGGCAGTAAAAGCCTGGTTTTCTTTGATGTCAGCATTAAAAACACCAATAACCTCATGGGTTGCGCTTTTCAGGCGATAATACCTACGGGCAGAACCCGATTGCGGAAGCGGGAAAACGGCAAGTGCTTCCTCTCCTGCCCATTGCAGAAAAAGCTGCTTTATATCTTCGATGATGTGCATTTATGCAATATGATTTGACCGGTAAAATGATGTGGCACGATGTTGACAAACTTAACTAAAAAAATTAAACGCTCCAAGCGGCAACAGAAATACGGCAACATTGTTTAACTTAGCAGCAGCATGAACAAATCCTAACCTCAACACGCATAACATCCTTAAACACTTAAATAAATGGAAACGACCAAAACAACCGACATCCTGAAGATGGCCATACTGATGGAGAAACGCGGCAAAGCATTTTACGAAGCCGTTGCTGCGCAAACCAAGAGCGACGCAGTGCAGAAAATTTTCACCGTCATGGCAGCTGAAGAACAAACCCATATTGAATTCCTGTCGCGCCAGTATCTGAGCTACCAGCGCAACAACAAGTTTTCCAAGGACGATTTCAATAGCAATGCAAATGGAGCCATGTCTGAACTGATCCTTAACGACGAGGTTAAAAGGCAGATCTCTGCTGCCAGCTATGAAGCAGCAGCCATTTCGGCCGCCATCGACATGGAGACCAATGCCATCAAGGTATATTCTGAACGTGCCCATGAAACAACGGACATCAATGAGCAGGAACTATTCCTGTGGCTGGCTGACTGGGAAAAGGGTCATCATAAAATCCTGAACGACCTGAACGAGGAACTGAAACAGAGCATCTGGTTCGACAACCAGTTTTGGCCTTTTTAGTCAAAAGTCTGATCTGAAGCATGTTTTTCCTGCAACTATAAGCCAACCACCATTTGGAAATGGTACAAACAGGAACTAACATTTGTATATTCTGCTTAGCAGACACTATTTTCACAGTCACATCGGAGGATATTCATATTGCCAGCTATAAGTACCCCCCCCCGGTGTGACTGTGAAGATTGATGCGATCAACGATAAAGAGCTCTTCTGTGTGCCTTTTATGTATTTCAAAGATTAAGAACAAAACATTTCTTATCTTATCAAAATATAAGTATTTTTGCACAGCGTAATCTAAAAGCACTCATCATCAAATGGACGAAGGACCTGATTTACACCGATTATTAACCTGATTTCAGGAGATAGTACAGGCCTATTTTTAGCGCCCTCCTGAAATCCAAACTAGGAGGAGCTGCCATGACAGCATTAACTACTTTTTATTTAAGTCAGATCCTTGGCTTGAAGATTTTTTCCACCGGCGATGAAGTCATGGGAAAAGTCCTTGATTTGCTGGTCTATACAGATCCCCTGCAAACCGAAGAGCCAAGCCGTCCTAACGTGGTTGCCATTAAAACCGGGAGCAAATCGCACCCGGTATACTATAATTTCAGTTTTTTCGAGATCATCCGTCAAAAAGACACCTTCATTGTGCGTTGTAGCAAAAAACAGCATATGGAGGATGAGCAGGTTGCACTTTACCTCCCCCTTAAAGAGCATATCCTGGATAAGCAGATCGTTGACCTGAACGGCAGGAAACTGGTAAGGGTAAACGACGTAAGACTGGCATCTATCCAGAG
>JBBRRV010000106.1:0-11154 GCA_038246075.1 Bacteroidales bacterium | reverse complement strand
CACCCAGCCCGGCAATGGTTTCGAACATAGCGGGATCAAGCTCTCCGGCCGAAATATCATTGATGATATGCGCACCGCTCGCTACGGCTCTGGCTGCAACATTTGCGCGATAAGTATCGATGGAAAGCACTGCACCGGGAAAAGCCTGAACCAGTTCTTCCACTACCGGAATAAGTCGCCGAAGCTCCTCATCTTCCGAAACCATGGCTGCTCCTGGCCGGGAGGATGCTGCGCCGAGGTCAAGAATAGTTGCTCCTTCGGCGATCATTTGCCGGGCTGTTGACATCCAGAGTGTCTGACTGGGGGTGCGGCTGCCGGAATAAAATGAATCAGGAGTAATATTCAAAATTCCCATTACCAGCGGCTTAGCAAAATTGAGCATTTTGTCACCGCACCGAAGGGATTGCTTTAAATAAAACTCCGTACCTTTACTCGTCGAATTCATAAGCACCATGGCCGGTTGATGGTTTACCGGCCAGGACAAAAGTACTAAGAATATGCTCAATACAACTTCTACCCAGTTTAATACAGTCATCGGCGCCTGCCGGAATGTCTTTATGGCCAAGATGAGCGATTATGGCAGTGCCTGGCGCATCCTGCGCACATCCTCGCTCACCGACCAGATATACATTAAGGCCAACCGTATCCGTAGTATTGATACAAAAGGCGTTCAAAAGATAGGAGAGGGGATAGTACCCGAATTTATCGGTATCATCAATTATTCAGTGATGGCGCTTATTCAGCTTGAACTCGGGCCGGAAGAAGATCTGAACCTTGACAAAGACCTGGCTTCTTCACTCTTCGATAAATACACGCAGGAATCACATGATCTGATGTCGCTTAAAAATCATGATTATGGTGAAGCCTGGCGTAATATGCGCATCAGTTCGCTTACCGACATCATCCTGATGAAACTGCTGCGGATCAAACAAATCGAAGATAATCTTGGAAGAACTTTTGTTTCTGAAGGTGTAGATGCCAATTATTTCGATATCATAAATTATGCCGCCTTCGCACTCATCAAGCTTTCTGAAACAAACCCTGAATTGCTCGAAAGCAAATGATAACGGCACAATGAAAAACCTGATAAAGATTCTTAGAATGATCACCGGGCTGGTATTTATGCTGTCCGGATTCGCGAAAGGTGTGGACCCCCTGGGGACAGCTTACCGGTTTGAAGATTATTTCATTGTTTATCACCTCTCCTGGCTGATGCCTCTGGCGCTGACCTTGTCGATTACCATATGCACTGTCGAATTTGTACTTGGGGCCATGTTGTTTTTTAACTTGCGTACACGATTTACGGCATGGGTACTGCTGGGAATGCTATCTTTCTTTACCCTGCTCACCTTATATGATGCAATTACAAGTCTGGTGCCCGATTGCGGCTGCTTTGGTGATGCCATAAAGCTCACCAACTGGCAAACATTCTATAAAAATGTGGTATTAATGATTTTTGCCGGGTTCATTTTTACCTACCGCAACAGGCAGGATTCATCGCTGCCCCCCAGGCGGCAATGGAATCTGACCATTGTTATTTCAGTCCTGTTTATTTATTTCTCAGTATATTGTTTCATGCACCTGCCCATAATTGATTTTACGGAATGGAAGCAAGGTAACAGACTGTTTGTTGAGCATCCGCTTCCCCAAAAATATTTTCTCACCTACCGCAATAAGAAAACCGGCGAACAAAAGGAATTTCTTTCACCGAATTATCCTTATTCTGACACGGTTTGGATGTCAAAGTGGGAATTTGTTGCACAGCGCGTGGATGACCCTAATGTTTATTACGGCCGTAACCTTCAGATTTCAGATTCCGCTGGTGTTAACCTCACCGATCAGTTCATCCGAAACCCTGGATATGTGTTTTTAATGACCTCTTCAGATTTGAGAAATGCGGATAAGCATGCGCTGGTCGCCATGAACCGGTTCGCCGAACAGGTTAAGGCGGATGGTGTTCCTTTTATCATTTTGGTCAGCAATACGCCGGCTGAAGTGAACCAGATTGCAAAGCAGATCCATATAACTTACCCTGTTTATTTTGCCGATGATATTGTTCTGAAGACGATGGTGCGCTCCAATCCAGGCCTGATGCTGCTTCACAATGGCATTATCGTAAAGAAGTGGCATTACCGCGATTTTCCTGACTACGGGAAAATTGCTTTCCGTTATTTTGGGAAACCAGGCAATAAAATCAATTAAACGCATCATCAGGACATGGCAAGCTATATCTACAAAAAGTTACGCTATGGAATGCTTGTTTTGCTTGGCGTAGTTACCGTCATATTTCTGCTGTTCAATGTGCTTCCCGGCGATCCGGCACGCATGATGCTGGGCCAGCGGGCAGATATCACCTCTGTTGAAGCCATTAACCGCGATCTTGGGCGTGACAAGCCTCTTGGACTGCAATACCTCAATTTCCTGAATGATCTTTCGCCGGTTTCCTTTCATAACAAGGCAGATATTGGAGATTACTGGTACCTTGACGCATACAAGTATGGGAAAACAATTCAGATTGCAGCCTGGGGAAAAGGAAAGGTAATGGTACTTAAAGAGCCATACCTCCGCCGCTCTTATCAGAGTAAACGAAAAGTGTCGGAAATCCTGACTGAAGCCTTTCCGGTTACCATGTTGTTGGCTACAGTCTCCATGCTGCTGGCAACAGTCATGGGTATAGGCCTGGGTATTATCTGCGCTGTGCGTAAGGATAGTTGGTTCGACAGGCTTACGCTCTTATTTGCCTCTATTGGCATGTCGTTGCCCTCATTTTTCGCGGCCATACTTTTTGCCTGGCTCTTTGCCTTTGTGCTCTCGGATTACACTGGTTTAAGTATGTTCGGAAGCCTTTATTCGGTTGATGATTTCGGCCGCGGCGAGTATCTTAATCTGCGGAATCTCATACTTCCAGCCATCACATTGGGCATCCGTCCGTTGGCCATCATTATCGAACTCACACGCAGTTCATTGCTTGATGTGCTATCCCAGGATTATATCCGCACTGCCAAAGCCAAAGGACTGGGGAATTTCAGGATCATAACACATCACGCTATGAAAAATGCGATGAATCCAGTTATAACAGCTATCTCCGGATGGTTTGCATCACTGATGGCCGGAGCCGTTTTTATCGAATATGTTTTTGACTGGAAGGGCGTTGGCGTTGTGATTGTTGATGCACTCGAAAAATACGACTTGCCGGTTATTATGGGTGCCGTGTTGTTTATTTCCATCATCTTGATCATTATTAATATTTTTGTTGATCTTTTGTATGGAATCATCGATCCGAGAGTCCGAATGTCCTGAAATAGCTGAATAAGCGATTATTTATTAAATAAAAAATTATAAACACTTTTAGAAACAACCAAAATGAGACAAAAAATTGTTGCCGGAAACTGGAAAATGAACAATGATTTTCAGGAAGCCGAAGACCTGTTATTCGAAATCGCCGATCTGTTGAAAGAAAAGGGCAAGGGAGAAACAGTGGTGATCGCTTGTCCTCCTGTATTATACCTCGAGATGGCCACCGATATCGCTGTTGAGAATGATTTCCTGGTTGGCGCTCAGAATTGCAGCCAGTTTGAATCAGGAGCTTATACAGGCGAAATTTCAGCAGGGATGATCAATTCCGTTGGTGTAACGCATGTAATTCTTGGCCATTCCGAACGCCGTGCTTATTTTGGCGAAACCAACCAGATAGTAGCGGCGAAAGTAGATGCTGCGTTGCGCAATGAACTGATCCCTATCTTTTGTTGTGGAGAAGTTAAAGCTGAGCGCGAATCAGGCATTCATTTCGGTGTTGTAGAAAAACAAATATCGGAAGGGATCTTTCATTTAACTGCAGAGCAGATCGAAAACATCATAATCGCTTACGAACCGGTATGGGCAATAGGCACAGGCCTTACCGCATCACCCGAACAGGCCCAGGAGATGCATGCTTTTATTCGCGACCTCATTGCCAAAAAATTTGGGGAAGCCACCTCGGCAAATTCAACCATCCTCTATGGCGGAAGCTGTAATGCAAAGAATGCAAAAGAACTTTTCTCTCAACCCGATGTTGATGGCGGACTCATTGGCGGCGCTGCTTTAAAAGCCGATGATTTTGTTACGATCATTAAGTCATTCTAGGGAACTGCCTATTTATTCCCGGGATATCATGAGTGGCAATTTATTTCATAAAATGCAATATGCAATAACGTTTTACGGTTATTAACTAAAGTCTAATCAGAGGATTTAAGAACAAGGATCAGCGATTTTAGATTTACGATTTTCTCTTAATTCTATAATCATAAAGCGAAAACCTTTCTTAATTGCACATGCTAGTTCTAAATATCAGATAATGTGTATTATATGAATGTACGCCAATGATAGCGTAAATTTAGATGACCGTTTATTAAAATCTTTAAAACATACCCATGGTATATTTTGAATTAAAATGCATGAAACCGGGGGAAGAAGACCAGTCGGAGATTCTTGTTGCCCGATTGGCCGAAATAGGGTTTGAAAGTTTCGACCTCGAAAATGGCGCGTTAAAAGCCTATATTCCTGCTTATCTATACGGTCAGCACCTGACGCCATTGCTGGATGATGCTATTCTGAAAGGAATACCTTACCAGATATCTGAAATGGCTGATATCAACTGGAATGAAGTCTGGGAAAGTAATTATGAACCTGTACTGATCGAAGATAAATGCTATATCAGGGCTCCCTTTCACCCGCATCGCACGGATGTGGCTTATGAACTCCTGATTGAGCCCAAAATGTCGTTTGGCACAGCCCATCATGCCACGACACACCTGATGATCAGTTATTGCCTGGCTGAAGAACTGGCAGGTAAAGCTTTGTTGGATATGGGCTGTGGCACCGCAGTGCTGGCGATACTGGCTAAGATTAGGGGTGCCAATCCTGTCCTGGCTGTGGACAATGATATTTGGGCCTATGAAAATGCCTGCGAAAATATCGCCCGAAATAATACGGGTGACATCATCGTTATGCATGGTGATGTCGCAGTGCTGCAAGGCCGCAAGTTCGGCCTGATCCTGGCCAATATCAATCGCAATATCCTGATGCGCGACCTGCCGGCTTATGCAGCGTGTTTATTGCCCGGAGGGGTTTTGATCGTAAGCGGGTTTTATTTTGATGATTTAAAAATGATAACGCTTAAAGCCAATGAAGCCGGTTTGGTGGCAGATGGATATAAAGAGCGAAGTTCCTGGACTGCAGCCAGGTTTATGCGTGCAAACTGAAAAAGATACAACTTAAAACTTTATACTAGCTATGATGAGAAGATCACTTATTGTGCTGCTTGTGGCCATATGCTTTTCATCACTACGTGGTAATGCCCAGGAACTGACAACATTCACCACTGATTCGACAAAATTCCTGGAGGAACTTACCGGAGTTTTTCAGAAAACCGGCGATAACGAAGCAAAAGATGCCAGGGAAATCCTTGTCAGGTTTACAGATGACTGGAATAAAGGTCTGCTCTCTCAGGATCAGCGCCTGGAGGTTAGACAGACCTGCACTAAATTACTGGAACGCAAGCTGAAGGTAGTTCCATACTTTACCAATTATCTCTCTGCGACTACCATGATGGTGCGGCGCAACCTCGACAAGAAGAACCTGAAGGCTTTCAACAAAGGAGTGAGTTTTTACCTGCAGGCCAAGGGCACAAATCTGCTGTCCAACTACCTTAGACGAAGCTGCGACCTGCTGGAGAACGCTTCCCTTTATGCCATTCCTTCCAATTCCTGGAAATGCCGGGAAGCTACTTATTCATTTAGTTTTGATACCATTCCGACCGTAATTTTTTCGTCGGTTAACCTGGTATGCAGGCTTAGCCGGGACAGTATAAATATTTACCAGACCAAAGGACGCTTTTACCCGGCAATCGACCGCTGGCGGGGAAACGGGGGTGTCGTCTACTGGGACCAGGCTGGCCTTTCACATGAAGATGCCTATGCAGAATTATCACAGTATACACTGTTGCTGAATAAAACCAACTATACGGCCGATTCGGTAAACTTCCACTACCGGAAATTCTTCAGGCGACCCCTGCAGGGGAAATTCAGCGACAAAATAATGGTGGATGTTCCTGTTGAAAGAGCCTCTTATCCACAATTTGCCTCGTATCTTCCCAATCTTATCATCGAAAATATGTTTAAGGGCATTGATTATGAAGGAGGTTTTTCAATTGAAGGTTCAAGGGTAATTGGAACGGGAATAAAAAACACTGTCGCCACCATCTCCTTTAAACGTGATGGTCGGCCTCAAATGGTATTGCGTTCAAAAGACTTTATTATCCGTCCCG
Organism: Bacteroidales bacterium; assembly: GCA_038246075.1. Lineage (GTDB taxonomy): Bacteria > Bacteroidota > Bacteroidia > Bacteroidales > DASVHX01 > DASVHX01. The sequence continues at coordinate 4,850 of JBBRRV010000106.1, read as the reverse complement.
ATCGGATTGTATCTCAGCATGCCTCCGTATCAATGTATTTTGAAGGTGACTCTATTTATCACCCCGGACTACAGATAAAATATTCGGATCCAAACCGTGAAATAGTTCTTATGCGCGGCGAAGAAGGGTTGTCACAAAGTCCGTATTTTGATTCCTTTCACAAGGTGAATATTTTTACTGAAGCTATATACTGGGCTATGGATTCGGATGCCATGAGCATGGAGATGATCCGGGGGCTGAATAAGACCAGCGAAGCCGTTTTTGAATCGATGGATTATTACAGTGAATACCGTTTGAACAAACTACAGGGTATTGATGAAGTAAACCCGGCAAACATCGTGTTGAATTATGTGCGTAAATACAAGACCAGGGAATTCTATGTATATGAATTGTCAGAGTTTATGCATAAACCGGATGATCAGGTGAGAGCACAACTGATCAAACTGGCCAATTATGGCCTTATCGTCTTTGATATCAATAACGACCGGGTTTATGTTAAGGACAGGCTGGATGCGCTGATTAATGCACGCAGCGGACGGCGGGATTATGATGTTATTCAAATCAATTCATCGGTCACCGATAAAACCAATGCCGTTCTTAACCTGAAAAATTTCGATCTGCTTATCCGCGGAGTTCCGCAGGTCGCACTGAGTGATTCACAGCGATTGTTTATATACCCCCAAAACAACGAAATTGTGATGAAGAAAAATCGCGATTTTGAATTTGCCGGTAGTGTTCATGCAGGCTATTTTGATTTTTATGCCCATAAAAGTTTATTTGAATACGATAAGTTCCGCATCAATCTTCCGCAGATTGATTCCATAAGTTTTGCTGTTAATAGTATTGAGCATGATGCCAGGGACCGTCCGAAACTGGTCAGGGTAAAGAATGTAATTTCTAATCTTTCCGGTGATCTGTTGATCGACGAACCCGGTAATAAATCCGGCCTTAAGCCATATTCAATTTATCCGGTATTCAACAGCAAGACAGAGTCGTATGTTTATTACGACAGTAAGAACGTTCAGAACGGTGCCTACAATCGTGAAAATTTCAATTATGTGATCGATCCTTTCACGATTGACAGCCTCAATAGTTTTGTGACCGATGGGCTGCAATTTGCGGGTAAATTCAATTCCGGAGGAATATTGCCCGAAATTAAGCAACCCTTAAAAGTAATGGATGACTATTCTCTCGGGTTTGTTAAACCGTTGTCCGAAGAAGGCATTGCAGCTTATGGCGGAAAAGCGACCTTTTATTCGAAAGTGAAACTCAGCAACCGCGGATTGCAAGGTATGGGTACGCTCAAATACCTTTCTTCAACCTCCCGGGCCGACGATTTTCTGTTTCTTCCAAAATCATTGACGGCTAATCCCACAGCATATGACCTGGCGGCAGTTGAGGGCAGCAATCAGATACCGCAGGCAGATGTAAAGAATAGTGCTATGCTATTGTTGCCGGAATCGGATATCATGACAGTCAGCAGTAAAACTCCTGAGAAAATACACCTCTATAACAACGAAGCCGAACTGAATGGAAGTTTAACGTTGACACCAAAAACCCTGAAAGGCAAAGGCATCATGAATTTTGAGGATGCCCGGGCTACTTCGTCTCTTTATGCCTTATACAAAAATTCGTTTACTTCTGATACTACCGAATTTGTACTGTTTACACCCGATCATAAAAACACAGCCATCTCTGTTCATGCCTTCAACCTCCTGATTGATTTCTCGCAACGGACAGGCAAGTTCAGGAATACTGGTACCAGTTCAAAAATGGAATTTCCCTTTAATAAATATATCTGCTATGTCGATGAATTTGAATGGCTGATGGATAGAAAACAACTCGTGATCACAAACCATATTCCGGGAGAGGAAGAACGGATCCGCAATATGAGTATGGATGAACTCCTGACCCTGAAGGTGAAAGGCTCTGAATATATCTCTACCGATCCGGCCCAGGATTCACTTAGGTTCATCGCACTTAGTGCTGTGTATGATATCGGCGAAAATCTCCTGCAGGCGGAGGATGCACGTATTATCCGCGTAGCAGATGCTGCAATTTACCCGCACGAAGGCAAAATAACCATTAAGCCTGACGGATTTATGCAGGAATTCAAAGGCGCGAACATTACCGCCAATGTGACAACTAAATATCACCTGATTTATGATGCTGCAGTGAAGATATCTTCACGTAACAAGTTTACTGCCAAAGGTTTGTATGACTTTAAGCCTGTTGCCGGACCGCCTGAAATTATCCGCATGGACCTCATTGGCGTGGACCCTTCAAGGCAGACTTATGCGCATGCTAACCTGAGCGATTCAGCAGCATTTATGCTGAGCCCGTACTTCGATTTTGAAGGGGACGTAACGCTTGCAGCAGCAAAGGAATATCTGAATTTTGATGGCGCTTTTAGGATAAAGAATGAATGTGAAAAGAACCAAAAAGAATGGGTCAGGTTTGCATGTGATTTAAATCCTGCGAATATCCGCATCCGCCTTCCTGAGAAGATAAGGAACCGGAAAAACGAGAGTCTTGAAGTCAGTGTGCTGTATTCAACCATAAATAATAAAATTTATCCTGCATTCTTCCAGAAAACCGAAACATTTTCTGACCCGGCACTGGTCTCTTCAGGTGGTATATTGAGTTACGATATGGCTGCATCACAATACCAGGTAGCTGATTCATCGGGACTTACCAACAAAGTGGGTACCAATTCTACCATGAGCCTCAATGGTGAGAAATGCATACTCAAGGGAGAAGGTATCGTAAATTTGAGTAACGACCTCGGACAGGTAAAGCTGTTCGCAAACGGTCTTGTTCAGCATTTCATTATTCCGGATTCCACTGCAGCGCGCGTTATGACCGCCATCGATTTCTTTTTCAGTGAAGAGGTTTTGAAACAGTTTACAGCTGATCTGGCAACCAACAACCTCAAAGCCACCAATCTGAACGACCCGATTTATAAGAGTGGTCTCACAGCCATTGTGGGGCAGCAACAGGCAGCCAAACTTGTTTCGGAAGTCAGCACCTTTGGTGTATACAAAAAATTTCCTGAGGAACTTGACCGCACCCTTGTCCTTTCCGACCTTAACCTGAGCTGGAACCCTGATCTCCGGTCGTTCATCAGTTCGGGGCCTATTGGTATATCAAATATTCGTAAAGAGCCGGTAAATAAATATGTAACAGGTTATGTGGAGATAGGTAAAAGACGCAACGGTGATATTCTGAATATTTATCTCGAACTCACGCCGACTGTATGGTACTTCTTTTCATACAGTAACAGTGTAATGCAGGCCATCTCGTCGAATAAAACCTTTAACGACGCACTTGTCGCCACGAAGGAATCAGATCGTAAATTGAAGGTAGAAACCGGCAAAACCGGATACCAGTTTATCGTATCTACAAATGAGAAGCGTGCTACTTTCCTGCGAAAAATGCGTGCCGCTAAAGAAAGGGCTGAATAGGAAAAGACGACCACAATTTTAAAATGACATCAACAGAAACCAACTTAAAAAATGGAAATACATAGAAATACATAGAAATACATTGAAGTAAATGGAAGTAAATAGAAGTACATTGAAATACATTGAAATACTTAGAAATACTTAGAAATACTTAGAAACAGCGAATCTTTTGTTTTTTGTTTTTTATCTTTTAACTTTTAACTTTTAACTTATATTTCCACTTTCTCCTTTATCTTGGACCTCGGAATTTGGAATTTGGAACCTGGGACTCAATTTGGTTCAATTCAATTAAGAAATAAAGAATTAAATAATGAATTATACTTTACTTGTTTGCAGTTTATTACTGGCTTATCTGCTTGGCTCCGTGCCATCTGCGGTATGGATCGGGAAATGGTTTTACAACATAGATGTGCGGAAAGCGGGAAGTGGAAATGCAGGAGCTACAAATACAATTCGTGTACTCGGCCTTAAAGCCGGGATACCTGTTCTTTTGATTGATGTCTTCAAAGCCTGGCTGGCTGTTGCCATAGTAGGGTGGGTAGCCGGCGGCATGCTCACGAATGAGAATCTGGTTTTATTTATGATGGCTGCAGGTGCATTTGCCGTAATAGGTCATGTATTCCCTGTATTTGCAGGTTTTAATGGAGGGAAAGGCGTGGCTTCTCTTGTCGGCGTGATCATCGCGCTCTATCCCCAGGCATTTATTATAGTGCTGGTATGGTTTGCGCTTGTTTTTGCCATTACCCGCTACGTTTCACTTGCCTCAGTTACAAGCTCCCTGATTTTTCCACTGGTAGTGCTTTTTGTTTTTCACGAAACATCAATACCATTGATCACTCTTGCATTTCTGGTGGCCATTTTTGTTCCCGTAACGCACAGCAAGAATATCGGCCGCCTCTGGAGGGGGGAAGAAAGTAAACTCGATTTTAAAAAGAAGTAGTTTGCCTGTTTGCAGTCATCAATTGCTGCGAAATCTTATCAATGTCTTAAAGTGTATGGAACTAAATCATGTTGTTGGCCGTGAGATTGAAAAAATTTCTGAAGTTGCTGGTTATTTGTGGCAAAGGGAATGGGCCGAGCGCAATGCAGGAAATATTTCGCTCAACCTTACCGGTTTGCTTGAAGTAAAAAACGCTGACATTGCCGGGCGGAAATATATCAAATGCACTATACCTTTTGAAGCTGCAGGATTGGTCCTGTTTGTGAGTGGAACCGGTGAGCGTCTGCGCGACCTGATCAAAACTCCTGAAAAAGCAGCCTGCATCATTGCTGTCGACAGTAAAGCCGAAGGTTATCACATTATCTGGGGCGGCGAAGGCAGGCCTGATATAAGGCCTACGAGCGAATTTGTAACCCATCTGGACATTCACCTGTTTAATCATCAGT
>JBBRRV010000105.1:0-11175 GCA_038246075.1 Bacteroidales bacterium | reverse complement strand
CTTTAAGCATAAAAAAAAGATTGTCATTTCTGACAACCTTTTCCTAACTTACTTATCTAACCCAATATTAATTTTTTGGAACCGGGGCTGTTTGTGTTTCAGTCTTGGTACCTTCCTTTGCAGCACAGCAAGCCTTCTTGGCCGCACCTGAACAGTTTTTAGAACAAGTCTTGGTGCAAGCAGCAGTTTTATCAGCACACTTGGCATTCTTTGCAACAGCCTTTGTCGTTGTAGTTGTTGTGGAAGCTGTAACTTTCTGGGTTGCTTTTTGAGCTGAAACGGTAGTAGTAGATAAGAATGCCACGAAAGTGAACATTGAAATCAGAACCATGATTTTTTTCATATGGTAGAATTTTTAAGGTTTAGTGGTCATAAGCAAAAGTCATTGTTTTAGTATTACTAATCACAAAAATAAAACAATAATGACTCCCTGTTGAAAATTATTTGTTAAGGAGATGTTAAAGTTCATTCAGAGCCGTTGCCGGGATCAGAAAAATCTGGCAATGACTGTTTGTCCTCCTTGAACTTTCTGGTTTAGTGAAACAAGTACTTTGGATGAAAGCGGCAACAACAGATCAACCCTGCTTCCGAATTTGATAAATCCCAACTCACAGCCCTGTGTGATCCGCTCACCCGTTTTGGCGTAGCATACGATGCGCCTGGCCAGTGCGCCGGCGATCTGCCTCACCATAACAGTATGCTGCAAATCTTTCTGGATCACTACTGTATTGCGTTCGTTTTCTGTGGACGATTTCGGATGCCATGCCACCAGGAAGGATCCGGGATTATAATTGGCGTATATGATTTTCCCGCTCACCGGATAAAGGTTTACATGTACATTGTTTGGCGACATAAAGACCGAAACCTGCAAGCGCAAATCGTTGAAGAATTCTGTCTCCAAAACTTCCTCAATAGCAACAATAGTTCCATCCGCAGGACAAAGGATGATATCCGGATCGCTTTGCATCGGCCTGTTGGGAATGCGAAAAAACCTGACCACAAGGCCAAATATAAACAGTATGCCAAGATATATAGCCAGGTGGTAGTAAGTCTGCACCGGGAAGAATACATTGGTAATGATCACTGCAGCAATACAGATGAATGTAGCGGAAATAATAATTTTGTAACCTTCTTTGTGAATTTTCATCTGTTATTCTTCATTTTTTACGGGGCACATGTCATACCTTATGATCAAAACCGATCTGATCTTTTGTTTGTATTTGATCGCTTTGCGCGTGTGACCGCTTCGCTGAATTATCCGATCAAGGCAATTACATAAAATCGATTGTGCAGTAAATTAAGTACACAACACAATAAATACGTATACAACCGGAGCCGAAAGCAGCACGGCATCGAAACGATCGAGCATGCCTCCATGGCCTGGTAAAATATTTCCGGAATCTTTAATTCCGAGGTTTCGTTTAAGCATGGATTCAACAAGGTCGCCCAGGGTGCCCAAAACAACAATGATAATTGCCATAACCAGCCATTGCCAAAGCAGAAATGTGGAAAAATAAACGGACAGCAACCAGGCAGTGAATAAAGCAAACACAGCACCTCCGACACTTCCTTCCCATGATTTCTTAGGTGAAATCCGCTCGAACAGGTGGTGCCTCCCTATGGCTGATCCTACCAGGTAAGCGGCAGTATCATTCAACCATAAAATCAGAAAAAATCCAAGCAGAACACCATACTGAGCATCCCCCGACAAACGATCCGGTAAATAAAAATAATTGAGCAGCCCGAATGGCAAAGCTATATATATGACACCCGTCAAGGTGAGGCCGATATCGCCAAAGGCATCAGATGATCCTGAAAAAAGAGCAATGACAAATACCAGTACAAGCGGAAGGATACTGAGGATGATCAGGTTAATCCCTGACAGCCCTGCAATTCCCAGGGCACCAGCTGCAAGTGTTCCATAAAGAAATATGCCGGCAACAAGGCCTGTATATGTTTGTATCTGATGTGTACCTTTGCGCATGAGCCGGTAAAACTCCAGCTGGGTAAGCAACGTAACAAATAAAAATAATACAGCGAATATCCATGTGCTTGCTATCACTGAACCAAGGATGACCAGCACGAATATGATGCCCGTTAGAGAGCGTGTTATGAGATTATTCACTTATGAGTTTAGTAAGAATCTGTTTTGCTAAAAAGGCATTTTCTACATCCACGAATATTTCCAGTTCTCCGAACAGGTAAGCCGAATCCTTTTTATTAACGATAACGCAGGCAATATCATTCTCTTCCAGCAATCCTTTTACGATTTCTGCTTCATACTCCTGCGATACAACATGAATTTTCACCCAATTCCCAACCATACTTTTCGTTTCTGGTTACATCGAATCCTCGACAAGGAAAACAAATAATTCACAGGGACCATGGGCGCCCATCACCAGCGTTTTCTCTATATCGGCGGTTCTGCTTGGGCCGGTAATCACGCTGATAAGTGAAGGAATCCTGGCGCCGTATTTTACTTTTATATCTGCAAGTGCCTGTTTAAGATCGGGAACCAGTTGGGATGTAAATGCAATGACAACATGGATTTCAGGATAGATATTCAGGCGCCTGCCCGAAATCTGTTTTGAAGAAATCATAATGCTTCCAAGCCTTGCAATCAGGTATTCGCAGCCTGTCACTCCCACTTTAAGCGAATGAAAACTCTCTGCATCGGATCCAAATGGTATATCTGCTTTGTCGAGCACATCCTGAAGCAAGGGATCAATGCAGTATACTTCATCCCATTGGTTTCCCTGGCTGATGAGCGACAGGTTGGAAACCAGTTCACCTATGTTCTCGGAATATACAAACTTGCCACCTGCCCGGGTAAATTCCTGTGCAAAATTCACATCGAGCGATTCGGTTATTTCTTTGTAAACAGGCAACTCAAAATCCACAACCGGGTAAGGGTTGTCAGTTTTGTTGATAAGTGCATCACGCACTTTTTTCAGAACTTTTTCTTTGGATGTGCTCTCTTCCATAAATTAAGTTGCAGGTGCTCGTTTATGCTTCGGGTGCCGATGGATCGGACTTGGCGACTTCGGCAGAATTTTCTTCGGTTTTTTTCAGGGTTTTGACAGGCGCTGCACTCTCTCCGTTATCAGCATCACCAAGCATAGCAGTAGGAATGTCGAAAGGTCTCGGACCGAAAATTGCTTCCAGGTCCTCCCTGAAAATGACTTCCTTTTTCAGCAATTGCAAAGCCAGCTGTTCCAGATGCCCCCTGTTATCAATCAGGATTTTTTTTGCGCGCTGGTATGCTTCTTCCACCAGTTTACTGATTTCACTGTCGATTACTTCGGCAGTTTTCTCGCTGAAAGGTTTGTTAAACGAATATTCCTGTTGTCCGCTTGAATCGTAGAAACTGATATTGCCAATTTTTGCGTTCAGGCCATAAAATGCAACCATGGCGTATGCTTGTTTGGTCACTTTTTCAAGGTCGTTGAGTGCTCCGGTAGATACTTTCCCGAAAATGATATCTTCTGATGCACGTCCTCCTAGCGCAGAGGTCATTTCATCGAACATTTGCTCAAAGGTTGTTATTTGCCTTTCTTCCGGCAGATACCAGGCAGCGCCGAGGGCTTTACCACGGGGTACGATGGTCACCTTAACAAGGGGATGTGCGTATTCGAGCATCCAGCTTACCGTTGCGTGGCCTGATTCGTGGAAGGCTATCACCTTCTTTTCGTTAGGTGAAATGATCTTATTTCGCTTTTCGAGACCGCCGACGATACGGTCGATGGCATCGAGGAAATCCTGCTTTTCGATTTGCTTTTTGTCCGTACGGGCAGCAATAAGTGCAGACTCGTTACATACATTGGCGATATCTGCGCCTGAGAATCCAGGTGTTTGTTTCGCCAGGAAATCGATATTGATGGTGGGATCCATCTTCAGGTTTTTCATGTGTACCTTAAAGATCGCTTTACGTTCTTCCAGATCGGGAAGTTCAACATTAATCTGACGATCGAACCGGCCTGCACGTAAAAGGGCGCGGTCGAGCACATCGGCCCGGTTGGTAGCTGCAAGTATGATGACACCGGCATTGGTTGCAAAACCATCCATCTCGGTGAGTAACTGGTTGAGTGTATTTTCGCGTTCGTCGTTACCTCCGGTGATCTGGTTGCGCCCCCTGGCGCGACCAACGGCATCAATTTCATCAATAAAAATGATGCAGGGAGCTTTCTCCTTGGCTGTTTTGAAAAGATCGCGCACACGGGAAGCTCCTACGCCAACGAACATTTCGACAAAATCAGATCCCGACAGGGAAAAGAATGGAACCTTTGCTTCGCCGGCAACAGCTTTGGCCAGGAGGGTTTTGCCTGTGCCGGGAGGGCCAACGAGCAGTGCACCCTTTGGTATTTTACCGCCAAGATTGGTGTATTTTTGCGGATTCTTGAGGAATTCTACAATTTCCATCACTTCCACCTTTGCTTCTTCCAGACCCGCCACATCGCTAAAATTGATGGTAACCATCGTATCACGATCGAAAAGCTGGGCTTTGGATTTGCCAATATTAAATATCTGGCCGCCGCCACCGCCACCGCGACTCATCATGCGCATCACAAAAAACCAGACACCTACAAGCAGCACAATGGGCAGAATCCAGCCAATCAGTTCTCCTCCCCAGTTTTTGCGTGAAATATTCTGGATGTATATTTTAGCAGGAATATTCTGCTGGGCGTCGGTAATATCTTTCTCAAATGATTCCACCGAGCCTATGGTATAAACATATTGCGGACTTGGTGTGCCCATACTCTTGTTATCGCGCACATCCTTGTATTTAGGCTGCGTAAGCTTGTCCTTTTTGATATATATTTCTGCCTGTTCCTTATTTACCAGAAGGATTTTCTCCACATCCTGGTTTTCGAGCATAGGCTTGAGTTCGCCCCATCCTATGGTTTTGGTCGTTCCTCCAAAATTCATGAGGTTCAAGCCAAGAAAAACTAAGGCTAACAGACCATATACCCAGTAAAAATTGAATTTTACCTTGGGTATTCGATTCTTAGGTGAATTCTCAGGAAGAACAGGTTTTTTATTATTGTTGTTTTCTTCAGCCATTCGGATTGATGAATTTATTTAAAAATAAACATTCTTTTTTTACTCGGCATAATCAGTACGGCCTGCATCAGCCCAAAGGGTTTCAAGCCTGTAAAAGTCCCGTGTTTCTTCCTGGAAAATATGCACGACCACATCGGCATAGTCCAGCAAAACCCATTCGGAATTCTCGAATCCTTCACGGTGCCATACATTGTAACCCAGGCTTGTTTTAACATAATGCTCCACAGCATCGGCTATGGCTTCAACCTGGGTGCGTGAATTTGCATGACAAATTACAAAATACTCACATACCGTGTTGGGCAAAACGCCTAATTGAAGGCTTATGATCTTCTTCCCTTGCTTCTCCTGGATTCCTTTGATGATCACTTCGACCAATGCGGCCGAATCGTTACTCACTTTTTTCTTTTTTATCATTCTATACTTAGGTCATCATTTAATCAGCAAAGGTAAGATTTTTTTATCGATGTATGTCTGGTTGCTGCAGCTATCGTATGCATTTATCAGTGCATTAACACCAGATGCTTCTAAACTGACATGCCAACACCAGAAAATGATAGTCGAGCACTTCTAACAATTATTATACCGTTTTGTTGTAGCTTTGATGCTTCAAGGAATTGGCAATAAAAAACACAATGTCCGAAAGCAGGTTTATCAGGCTGGATTCAGTCATCTCAACAAATGCATACGCTGCTGAAATGGCCACCCATGGCATCCTTCCCGAAGGGTCTGTCATCCTGGCCCTTTCGCAGACAGCAGGCCGCGGCTATGATACGAATTCCTGGGAAAGCGAACCTGGCAAAAACCTCACAATCAGCATGATCCTCTATCCGCGCTTTCTTCCGGCAGGGCGGCAATTTATACTGACCAAGGTTGTGGCATTGGGTGTGAGGGAAGCTGTGAGTGAGCTGCTGCCCGATCAGAACGTGGCCATAAAATGGCCCAATGACATCTATATTGATGACCGCAAATTAGCCGGGATTCTGATTCAGCACAGCATAATGGGTTCGGGTATCGATAACACCATTGTTGGCATCGGGCTAAATGTAAACCAGTTGAATTTCAGCAGCAATATACCTAATCCGGTATCGATGCACATGGTCAGCGGACAGCTCTTTGACCTGGATGCTGTGCTGAATTTATTATGCAAAAAGATCGACAAATATTATGAGCTCTTGCAATCGCGCCACTTTGGCCAACTCGACAGGGCTTATCTCGAGCATTTCTACCGCATCAACACCTTCTGCAGGTATAGCAAAGACAGTAAAATCTTTGAAGCGCGTATCACAGGCGTCAGTCCCTATGGCCAGCTGATGATGGAATCCCGTGAGGGTGATCTGCTAAAATTTGGCATGAAAGAAATCGAATTCGAAAGGTAAGCCAAACCGGCATTTTGTCATGCATCCATGCAATTTCTTGTCACACAGTGGAGCCCAAACCATCTTGAGAAATGCAAACGCCCCTACTTTACCCGAACACTTCAGCTTCCCTAAGGCTTCCCTGCTAATTTTCATCCGCAATATTATAGAACTTATTGATTTCCGTCTTGTATTTTGCACCAATGACATTGCGTTTAAGCTTGAGTGAGGGGGTAAGTTCACCCGCATCCACAGTCCATTCTTTTTCCATCAGGCTGGAAGCTTTAATCTGCTCGGTGGATCCAAATGATTTGTTGTATTTATTGACCTCTTTCTGAAAGCGTGTCCGGATCCGGGGTAAAGCGATCATTGCGGCATCGGTGGTATAGGGAATTTCTTTCACTCCGCACCAGCTCCGAAGGTGCTGAAAGTCCGGAACTATCAGGGCAGCAGCATATTTCTGATTCTCTCCCACCACCATAATGGCATCGATGAAGTTCGATTCCTTGAATTTGTTTTCAATATGCTCGGGGCTGATGTATTTGCCGAAGGAAGTCTTGAATATTTCCTTTTTACGTCCCGTAATGCGCAACTGGCCCTGATTTTCTATTTTTCCTATATCACCTGAATGAAACCAGCCTTCATCGTCAATCACTTCTTCAGTCAATTCCGGGTTCTGGTAATAGCCCAACATAACGCCCGGTCCCTTCACCAGGATTTCACCGTCTTCAGCAATCCTGACAATGACGCCCTTAAGGACAGGGCCAACCGTTCCAAATTTCATTCCGTCCTCTTCAAAACTGCATACAGCAATGATCGGAGAAGTTTCAGTGAGGCCATAGCCCTCAAGCACCGGAATACCGGCTGCCCAGAAGACCCGTTCCAGCCTTGGCTGCAATGCCGCCCCCCCCGATACGATGACTTTGAGATTGTCGCCCAGAGCTGCGGTCCATTTGCTAAACACCAGCCTGCGTGCTATTTTTAACTGTGCTTCGTACCATACGCCATTGGAACCGTCCAGCTCATAACGCAGACCCAGCTTCACCGCCCAGAAGAAGATCATTTTTTTTACACCCGTCAATTTGCGCCCGGTGCCAATAATCCTGTCGTAAATTTTCTCGAGTAAACGCGGAACTGTGCTCAGAATATCAGGCTTTACCTCCCGCATGTTATCGACAATGGTGGCAAAACTTTCAGCATAGTATACCGATATTCCGCAATACTGATAAAGGTAAACGATGATGCGTTCGTAAACATGACAGAGCGGCAGGTAACTCATGGCTTTTCCTTCCTCACCAACAGGCGGAATATGCGACACCGCTTTAAAATTACTGATGATATTGTTATGGGAAAGCATCACGCCTTTTGGATTTCCTGTGGTCCCGGAAGTATAGATGAGGGTGGCCAGGTCGTTGGGCCCGATGGTGGCTTTAATTTCTGCTACTTTCTCCGGGCATGGATGATCCCGCCCTGATTGCAGCAGGTCACTGAAGTGCCTGACATTTTCCGTTTCCGAAAATGCGTAAACGTTTTTTAATGTGCGCACACCGGGTAATATGTGTTCAATTTTGCGGTAAATATCTTTCCCTGAAATAAAAAGAAATTTAACCCCTGCATGATTCAATATGTAGTTGTAGTCCGATTCACTAATGGTAGGATAGATGGGCACATGAATGGCACCAATCTGCAATACGCCCATATCCACAAAGTTCCATTCGGGCCTGTTATTGGCAATGGTGGCTATTTTGTCACCCTTACCCACCCCCATTGCTAAAAGTGCAAAAGAGATCAGGTTTGCCTTTTCGATGTATTCATCAATTGAATATTTAATCCACCGGCCATTTTCTTTTCCGGCCAGGACGTCATCTTTAGGTTTAAAATTGCGGACATAATGGGGCAGGAGATCAAAGATCCGAGTGACGTCATCCATTGTTTTTATGCGTTAGCGTTAGGGCAAAGTTCTTCTTGTGTATCAAAAAGCCGGTTAGCGATATCACGATATTTCTTGCAGATAAACTTACGCTTTAATTTAAGCGTGGGTGATAGTTCGCCGCCGGACACGGTCCATTCTGTATCCAGAAGTTCAAATTTCTTGACCTGTTCGGTAGCACCCAGTTGTTTATTGTATCTGAGTATCTCTTTAAGGTATCTTTTCTTAATCCGCGGCAAGGTTATCATTTCCTGGTCGCTTGTATATTCAATCTCTTTTATGAGGCACCACGTCCGAAGATGATTAAAATCAGGAACGATAAGCGCTCCGGCAAACTTCTGATTTTCACCCATTACCATCAGGTTATCAATAAAAGGAGATTCTTTAAACTTGTTCTCTATGAGATCAGGTGCTATGTATTTACCCAGCGAGGTTTTGAATATTTCCTTCTTGCGACCGGTAATGCGCAATTGTCCCTGGGGTTCAATATGCCCGATATCGCCCGTATGAAAATATCCGTCATTGTCGATCACTTCCTGCGTCAGCGCAGGCTCCTTGTAGTATCCCAGCATTACATTGGGACCTTTTACCAGAATTTCACCATCCTCGGATATCTTAACCGAAAGCCCTTTAAGCGGAAAACCGACGGTACCAACCTTCAGTCCATTTCTGTCATCACTGGTTGTAGCAATAACGGGTGATGTTTCGGTAAGGCCATAGCCTTCGAATACGGGCAAGCCAGCGGCCCAGAATACACGCAGCAATCTAGGCTGTATGGCCGCCCCGCCCGATACAATTATTTTAAAATTGCCGCCGAGGGCTTCGCGCCATTTGCTCAACACAAGTTTGTCGGCTATACGCAGTTTAAACATATAGTACCAGCCATTCCTGCCACCGGGTTCAAAGCGCAGGGCCAGGTTGAGTGCCCAGAAAAAGATCATGCGTTTGATGCCCTTTTGTTTGCGACCTGCCGAAAGAATCTTCTCGTAAATTTTTTCAAGAAGCCTCGGCACACAGCACATCATATCAGGCTTTATCTCGCGGACATTATCGTTGATCGTGGCCAGACTCTCGGCATAATATATGGAAATCCCGAGGTACTGATAAATATAATTTATCATGCGCTCATAAATATGGCAAAGAGGCAGAAAACTCAGCGCTTTGCCTTCCTGACCAAACTTCGGAATATAGGATACGCCAATAAAATTACTGATGACATTCTGGTGCGACAGCATCACACCTTTTGGCGTTCCGGTGGTTCCGGAGGTATAGATAAGCGTTACCAGATCATCGGTTTTGATGGATGCCTTGATTTCTTCCAGTTTTTCGGGCTCGGGATTGGCGATGCCCAAGGCGATTAGATCGGCCAGCTGTTTGTTGCCGTTCAGGGGCTTTATGGAATATACAGCTAAGATGGAAGGGATCTTGGGCAGAATATGTTCGATCTTCCGGTAAAGTTCTTCGCCTGCTATAAAGATATATTTAACCTCAGCATGATTAAGTATTGTAAGATAATCCGATTCACTGATGGTTGGATAGACCGGCACATGGATGGCGCCAATCTGCGAGATACCCATATCCAGGAAGTTCCACTCAGGGCGGTTATTCATGATGGTGGCAATTCTATCGCCACTTTTCACGCCTAAAGCCATCAGGCCATAACTGATGTTATTGGCAGCATCGGTATATTGTTTGATCGAATATTTTTTCCATATCCCGTTTTCCTTGAAAGCCAACACATCGTCCTTTGGAAGAAATTTCGAAGCATAGTGCGGAAGCAGGTCAAAAATACGGGTCACTTCCATTGTAGCGGTTTTAACATAATTTTATTTGGTTTTTATTTATTTGAGACAACTCATCATGGCTTGATATTGTTTGAATCCCATCAATCCTAACAATCCTTTCAAACGCCTTAAACCTGCTTGAAGAACTGTGAAGCGGCAGCCTGTGCGGTAGGCATAACAAGGATATCATTGATATTGACATGAGGCGGCAGTGAGCTCACATACCATATAACGTCGGCAATATCCGCTGCACGCAGGGGTGTATATCCTTTATACACATTAGCCGCAAGGGTCTTATCGCCGCCAAAACGCACCTCTGAGAATTCTGTTTCCACGGCGCCCGGAGCAATCTGGGTTACCTTGATGCCATACTTCAGGAAGTCCATGCGCATGCCTTTGGAGAGGGCATCTACGGCTGACTTGGTGGCACAATAAACATTGCCGTTAGGATAAACTTCACGGCCGGCTACTGATCCGATGTTGATCACATGACCACTGGCCCGGGCAATCATCAGGGGGGCAATGGCCCTTGTGAGGTAAAGCATTCCTTTCACATTGGTGTCGATCATGCGTTCCCAGTTGTCAATATTGCCATCCTGCAAAGGTTCAAGTCCGGCTGCCAGCCCGGCATTGTTCAGCAGCACATCTATCTGCTGCCATTTTTCCGGAATGGATTTGATAATACGTTCGACCTCAGCCCTTTTGCGCACATCAAATACCAGTGGCAGAACCCCGGCTCCTGTTTCCGTTTCAAGCTTACGGGCTAAGGCATTCAGGCGATCGGCGCGGCGGCCGGTGATGATGAGATCGTAAGTATTGTTCGCAAATTTAAAAGCTGCGGCTTCACCAATTCCACTGGTAGCACCGCTGATAAAAATAATTTTTCGCATTAGTCTGGTTATTTAGCTTGATTATACCAACCCCGTTCATTGACAGGGTCAGTTTCATGTATTCGGAAAGTTTTCTTTCAAGCCAAAGGTATCAATTTTGAAATAAAAGCGAAAAATATTTCATCCGCAACAGCCCTGAATAGAAAACGAAGCCG
>JBBRRV010000104.1:0-11238 GCA_038246075.1 Bacteroidales bacterium | reverse complement strand
TATTACAGAAAATGTTTCAGCCGTCGAAATATCCGATATGAATAGTAATTTTTTGAGTGCTTACGGTTTTTTTCGGATGGATACTTATGACCGCATTTATTTTACGCACAGAGGCACCCAGTTTTATGCTGAATACAGGCTTACAAAGGGCATTTCGAAAGATTATATTGCATACAAACCAATCCATACAATTTTGCTTCGCTACTTTAAAGCCTATCCCGTCTCAAAGCGCGTAACATTGCTGACAAAATTTTATGGTTACATTGCATCGGGCGACACCATTCCCAATCAGTACAGGAGTTATATGGGCGGGCTTGGGGAATACCATGTAAACAATATGATCCCTTTCATGGGTTTGAGTTTTATGCAGCGCTCGGGTAATGTTGGCATCGCCTTCAACCTGGATGCCCAATGGAGATTCTGGAAGGATAATTATGTGACATTGAGCTGGGATGTGGGAAATACGGCAGTAAAGACTAAAAACCTGATGGACGGCAATACACTTGCCAGTGGCATCGGATTGACCTATGGTTATGACAGCCCCATTGGTCCGTTGGAATTTACAGTGATGGCATCCAATTACTCGAAGTCGGCGATGACCTATTTCAATATTGGATTCAGGTTCTGAAATTAATTGTTCATCACCAGTTTAAAGCCTACGCCATGCACGTTGATCAGCTCCACACTCGGGTCATCCTTCAGGTATTTGCGTAATTTAGCAATATACACATCCATGCTCCGGGCATTAAAATAGCTGTCATTCTGCCATATTTTATTCAGGGCATAACTGCGGTCGACCACCTGGTTGATATGTTCGCTCAGGAGTTTCAGCAGCTCAGACTCCTTTGAAGTCAGCTTCTGTTCAATGCCTTCCGACGAGAGGGTCTGGTGGTTGTAGTCGAAATGATAACGACCTATCTGGCAGTTCCCGGCAGCAATATCTTCACCTGTTTTTGCAGATGTACGCCTGAGAATGGCTTCCATTCGAACCAGTAATTCTTCCATGCTGAAAGGCTTGGTAAGGTAATCATCACCGCCAACCTGAAATCCCTTGAGTTTATCATCTTCCAGGGACTTGGCTGTAAGGAAGAGAATGGGGATACGCTTGTCTGTTTCGCGGATTTCACGCGCGAGGGTAAAGCCATCCTTTACCGGCATCATGACATCAACAATGCAGAAATCGAATTTTTCACGGTTGTAATGATCCATAGCATCCTGCCCGTTGATGCATAGTTGTGCCAAATAACCCTTGGCTTCGAGATAGGATTTGAGAATATTGCCCAGGTTGCGATCGTCTTCGGCAAGCAGGACTTTTGTTTTTTCTTGTTCCATCATTATGAATTGAAATGTAAATAATTTGTTTTAGCGGTCAGATGGAATGTCCGTTATGAACATTTTCTGTTGTTGAGAATCTGTTTCTCCGGGCATTTCAGGGATAAAACTTAAAACGGTAAAAAAACGCGAAAAGTACTGCCCTTATTAGGTTCGCTTTCAACAGTTATCGTACCCATATGTTTTTCAACTACAAATTTAACATAACTAAGACCCAATCCGAAACCTTTTACATTGTGAATATCGCCGGTAGGGACACGAAACAGTTTTTCGAAAATTTTCTTCTGGTATGATTTTGGGATACCAATCCCGTTGTCATGCACCATGATCACAATTCCGCCCGGTGCATTTTCGGTGCTAACCCGGATAAGAGGTTTGCGCGGGGTGTATTTATTGGCATTGTCGAGCAGATTGTAAATCACATTGGATATGTGAATTCTGTCTGCACTTATAACATCTTGTTCGGCATCAAGGCGGGTCTCGATAACACCATCGCGGATTTCAATCTGAATTCCGATGTTTTTAATGACCTCTGCAATGATTTCATGGATACTGAGCGATTCCATTCGCGCATTGAGTTTGCCTTTTTCAAGAATGGCCGTTTGAAGGATCTTTTCGGCCATTATGCCCAGGCGCTTATTCTCATCGCTGATGATATTGATATAATTGCGGTAAAGTTCGTCCGACTTCTGCACGTCGTTATCGCTCAGTGCCTGGCAAGCCAGAGAAACAGTGGAGATCGGGGTTTTGAACTCATGGGTCATATTATTGATAAAGTCATTTTTCATTTCCGAAATTTTCTTTTGCCTGATAATGGTCGTGATGGAATAGACGAATGCGGCTATGATAACCAGGACCAGGGCAAGGGATACTGCAAGCATACCCCATAACTGGAAAAGGATGAACCGCGACATTTCGGGGAAATACAACAGCAGATAGTCCGGAGTCGAGAAAACATTATTGGGAAACAATGCAAAAGAGTATCCCTTGCGCATCAGCTTATCGTGGTATTTACCTGTTTTTTCGAGTGTTATACGGTTGAACCTCGAACTGTAGACTCCAAATTCGAATTCGATATTAATACTTTTAGCGCTTAACTCGGCAGATATCAATGTGTCAAGCAGTCCTGCAGTGATGCGTTTTTCAATGGATTGCGGCGAGGAGTGCGTAAAAATATCTTCAAAGATCTGGTTGAGCAATGAGGATTGCTGGTCGAAGATTTCACGTGTCCGGTTACTTGGAAGGAATTCCGGCTCCCGGAGGCTGTCTTTATTTGCCCAATCATCGAATGTTTTTGGCTGCGTATTCCTGCGGGTTTTGTCTTCCAGCTTAATATCATTAAGCGTAATCAGGTTAGAATCGCCCTTGTTGGGATGGTCTTTTGCTCTTTGATCTGTCGACTGGGCATGGCTCTCATTCAGTATTTTCAGCTGTGATTTCAGCGTCTTTTTGAAGATTTTTTCCTGGGAAACCAGCATCTGGTCGTACATCAACATATTTAACGAATCCATGGAATGAAGCAGCAAACTGCCTTTCTGGTTTTTCTTAAGTTGCTTTGCGATCTCAATGCGTTCGAGTTTGTAAATGACACGTGTAATAGCCTCATCTACACTCCTGCGGAAATTTGCTTCTTTCAGATTAATTGCATTTTGTATCCAATAGACCTGTATGCCGATAAGCGTGATTACAGCCAAGGTAACAATAGAACTAATTATGATAATTTTTCGATTCATTGGCGCAAAGTTAATCGGGCTGGGTAAGCGTAACAACCTGGTTTAACAAAAATTAACGTTTGTTAGTATTCGTTAACAGTAGAAATGATTTTTAGAGATTATTTTTGTAAATGAAAATTGTTTGTTGTGGTTAACAAAAAATTTACAGTTTAACATTATTTCATGTTGTGTTAAATGACGATTGTGCGTGAGCATAATCAAGGATTATCTGGTTTTGTTGTTTGTTTTGAAGTGCGGCACCCGCCGCACTTTTTTTTTCATCGTGAACGGTCAAAATTAGTCTTAATTTGTGGTCAAAATATTTACTCTCCTAAAAGTGTTTGAAAAAGATTCATCCTTGACGCGTTTATATAGCAAGAATTTATTTCTCTGATAAACAGCTAATTATATTATTGAAATAAATTTCTATGTGCCGGGTTCTGCACGCCGGGTGCCAATTTTCATGCTGATATTGGCACTAAACGTCCCTCGCCCCAAGTCCCTCATCCCTTTTGAGTATTCAAAGTTAGTCCTTGTTTGTTCCATTATTTAATGCTGGCTGTCTTTCATACAGATGGTGTATGGATTTTCTTTTTGGCGGAAAATGAAGTATCTTTATATATTAACTCAGCAGTAATGTATAACTTCTAAAACGGTTGACCATGAAGAATCTGCTGCTCAATTACATGAACCAGCGGCTTGCTGAAAAACCGCCGGAAGGGAGGGCTGACCCCGGCCCTGTGATTACCATCTCGCGGGAGTGTGGTTGTGGAGCGCGAAGTATCGCCAAAGAACTTGCCCTGCAACTTAACCAAAAATGTAGTACGCCCGGCTCAAAGGTTGAATGGCGATGGATTGATAAAGAAATACTGGAGCGGGCAGCCAACCAAATGAACCTTGGAACTTCTATCGTTAACCGTGTAATGTCAGATAAGGAGCGCGGGACGATTGACGAAATTCTGTCGGCCATGAGTTCCAGGAGTTTCAAAACCGACAAGAAAATTCTACATACAACTTTCAATGTCATCAGATCGATTGCCGTTGATGGCCATGTTATCATCATCGGGAGAGGGGGTGTGGTATCCAGCCGCGATATTCCCCGTTCATTGCATGTTCGTTTTGAGGCGCCAGAAGAATGGCGCATTGAGGCAATGATGCGTATTCGCCCGTTTACACTCACTGAAGCAAAAAAATATATCCGCGAACAGGACGAAAGCCGCAAGCGTTTTCACGACAAGGTGCTTTGCGGAGAAACATCATGTAACCTCCTTTACGATGCGATCATCAACCGTAGCAGATTCAGTGAAGCTGAAATTGTTAAGCTCATGATACAGATGGCCGAAATCAAAGGGATTTGGGAAGACGGGCAAGAGAAAAGGTGAGGAGCTCTGCCAGTGCGACAAGCAGGTTTATGGTAACAATTGCATAAGAAGGATTTATGTTGGCCGGATAAGGTTATCGGCAGATGATTATTTTTGTTTTTCCCCAAAGATGCAGGCTTCATAAACAAACAATTCCGCACCTTTCCATCCGTCCCATCCTATGCCGGCTTTGTCGCGTGCGCAATGTCCAAGGAATTCTTCTTTTGTCCAGCCTGTTTCTGTGGCAACCTGCGGCAGAAAGGTGCCGGCTCTTTCACCTTTTTTCATATAGATGCCATGCTTGCCAAGTATAATGTCCTTGTCAGAGGAAATTTTACGTAAAGGTGAAAGGACGGATATTTCAATGTCAATTTGCTTAAGCTCTTTCAACGTGACAGGCTGGAACCGATGATCATGGGTGGAAGCGGCGATGGCCATTTCCTGTACGATGTTCCACAGGGGCTTATCACCGTCAAAATGCCCGATACACCCCCGGAGTTCACCAGCTTCATGGAGCGAAACAAAAACGCCCCTGTTTTCATGCAGTGAAGCAGGGAGGGTTTTGTCTTTGGCATCGGGTACTTCGCCCGTAACAAGGTAGCTGCTTATCGCATGCCTGGCCAGGCCAAGCAACACTTTCTTGTCGGTTTCGGACATGCTTTCGCACCCTGTATTCCCTTCAACATTTTCATGGGTGACAGCCAGGGCATAATACCCCACAACTCTCCCCTTTTCACCATATTCCGAATCCCCGGAGTTGCGGTATAAAAGCGGGGTAATGGTAATACCCGGCATATGATGCGTTATTTCCAGCAATGTATAAACGCCGGGCCAGGAACAAATGCCGGTGGCCAGGCTGGGGTCGTGCATATATTTGCAGTCCTCAACAGCCTTTAGCAGGCGATCCGGATCGTTCGTGACAATGGCATCCGCAATGGATTTGTCAACCTTTTTAGCCACATTGTAAGAGGGATAATGGGAAAAATCGGTACTGATCACGAAAAGATTTCCGGGTACAAAATAGGGCTCCAGCACTTTTGCCACCTGGCGGCAAATCCGTGTGTCGGTGGTGCCTAGCAGGATGGGTACAATCTTAAAAGGATTCCTGAGATGATATTGCAGGAAAGGCATCTGGACTTCAAGCGAATGCTCGGAGCGCTGAAACGCAGGGTCAAAATCCATCACCTTGTTTTCTGCAACAAGTTTACCTGCCAACGGCAGATCAACCAATACTTCGCCCAGAGGTGTTTCATAGTTTCCAAGACTGTAAACTGAAGCGCCTGCAAAGGAATTCCGGTGACTTAAGCCGATAACGAATATCGTATTGTAAGTTTTATTGGCGTCTAACTGGTTATAAGCAGCAGCAGCTACTTCACCCGAAAACACATAACCAGCATGTGGCACAATAATGGCCATTACCTCACCTTTTGGTTTTGTGCTGGTTGTACTGGAAAAATACTTCCTGAGCAAGGATTTCAATTCGAGCGGATCGGAAGGATAAAATTGTCCGGCTACTGCCGCTAAGCGGTTCATAGCTCCGGAATTCCGGGTATTCATGACAGGGTTGTTGTTTTGTGAATGACAACTGACTGTTATCATCAGGATGAAACAAGCCAGCGAATTTTGTAATTTTAGCCCTTTCATTGGCTAGGATCATTTTAATGGTAACACCAGTATAAAGTTACTTAATATCGGCCAGATTCATTCATTCATTGTTGTTTTATTGCACCCATTTGTATAAAATATTATCGCTTTGAAATGCACAGAACTCTATAAAATAAGGCAAAGCGTCCGCAGATATTCCGACGCTGGTGTCAGCAGGGAATTACTTCACAATTGTCTTGATGCCGCCAGGCTTGCACCTTCGGCGAGCAATTCCCAACCCTGGAAATTTGTTGTTGCTGACCAGGAGCCCATCCGCACGCGGCTGGCTGAGGCTACCTTTTCGGACCTTGTGCCATTCAACAGGTTTACGCTGCAGGCTCCGGTTATTGTGGTTCTTATTATCGACAAGCCCAAACTTATTACCCGCCTGGTTATGAAGGTAAAAAAGCGCGACTGGCAGCTGATCGATATCGGCATCTTAGCGGCACATTTCTGCCTTCAGGCTGCTGAAAACGGGCTTGGGACGTGCATGATCGGCTGGTTCGACGAAAAAAAAGTGAAGGAAATCCTGGAAATTCCTGCCGGTAAAACCATCGGGTTATTGATCACTGTTGGCTATGCACCGGAAGGTTATCCGCTGCGGACAAAGATTCGCAAACCACTTGCTGAAATGGTTCGATACAACACCTATTGATGTGGTGAAAATTCCGGGAATAAAAACGTGCCAGAAAATTCACTTTATGAAAAATGAATCCAACAAGCTTTTTATCTTTGACGCGAAATGGATGAAAACTCATAAACTCAGGAAACATGAACAAATGGATGAACTTACTGGCAATCCCGGTGCTGATATCGTTTGCAGGATGCGGGGTGAAAGCCGGTTCCGGCAGCGATGCAACTGCAGCAAAAAAATTTATACAACAGGCAACTGTGGATAAAGTGGTAAACACACTTGCCGGCAAATACGGAGAAGCAGAAAAAACGCGTATTCAGCTGGGGGTAAACCAGGCAGCAACGCTTTGGCGCGAATCAGACGGAAAAACAGCAGATTTTGAGAAATTCTGCAACCAAAACTTTGTCGCCGGCGATACAGCTGTAAATGTGCTTTATACCAAACTATCCAATGCAATTGAAGTTCTTTATGGCAATTTCAATAAAATGGGCCTCGACTTGCGTATTCCGCTTGATCTTGTGGGTGGTGAAGTAACACCCATCGACGAAATGCTGGGAGCTTATTCGCCTTCGGCACATGTTACTGACGACTTCTTTGAGAACAAAGTGGCTTTTGTTACCATTCTCAATTTCCCTTTCTATACATTAAAAGAGAAGACGGAACAGGGAACGGCATGGTCGCGCCGGCAATGGGCTTATGCCCGCATGGGTGACATGTTTGCATCGCGTGTGCCTGCAGCTTTGCTGCTTAAAATCTCTGAATCGCTCAGCAATGCCGATTCCTATATTTCAAGCTACAACATTATCATGGGCGGCCTGGTAGATAAGGAAGGTAAAAGCTATTTCCCGGCCGACATGAAACTAATAACACACTGGGGCCTGCGCGACGAACTGAAGTCGAACTATGCAGCATCTGACGGATTGGTGAAGCAGAAAATGATTTATGCGGTGATGAAACGTATTATTGATCAGTCTATACCTCAGGAAGTGATCAACAATGCAGCCGTGAAATGGAATGTAGCTGACAACAAGGTTATCAAAGACGGCAAAGAGATAGCCTCAACGGCTGAGCCTGACACACGTTATCAGCACCTGCTCAACAATTTTAATGCTGAAAGAGCCGTTGACGCCTATTATCCCGGCTATCCAACCTTTATCAGCAGAAGTTTTGAACTTGGCATGGAAATTCCCCAGGAAGATGTGGAGAAATTGTTTGTTGATTTCATGAGTTCGCCCCAGGTGAAGCAGGTGGCAGCGC
Source organism: Bacteroidales bacterium (assembly GCA_038246075.1). Lineage (GTDB taxonomy): Bacteria > Bacteroidota > Bacteroidia > Bacteroidales > DASVHX01 > DASVHX01. Next base: position 3,298 of record JBBRRV010000104.1, on the reverse strand, counting down.
TCATCAGCAAGCGACTGGGGCGCCCGCTCGAGCCTTTTGATATCTGGTATGATGGTTTTAAGCCACGCAGCACCATTTCCGAAGATATGCTTACCGGCAAGACCAACAAGTTATATCCTAACGCGGCAGCATTCGAAAAAGACATGCCCAATATCCTGGTAAAACTGGGTTGGACACCCGAGCGTGCTGCTTTTATAGCTTCCAAAGTGCAGGTTGATCCGGCCCGTGGATCAGGTCATGCCGCCGGCGCTGCTATGAAATCAGATAAGGCAAGGCTTCGCACGCGCATCACCGACAAGGGAATGAATTATAAAGGCTACAATATTGCCGTTCATGAATTCGGGCATAACGTGGAACAGACGATGACACTCCAGAATGTAGATTATTATATGCTGAATGGTGTTCCCAATACTTCCTTCACTGAGGCACTGGCGTTTGTTTTTCAGAAACGCGACCTCGAGCTGCTCGGCATAAAGGATAATAATCCTCAAAAGGAGGATCTAATGGCCCTGGACAATTTCTGGATGAGCTATGAAATAATGGGTGTGGCGCTGTTAGACATGAATGTTTGGAAATGGATGTATGCCCATCCTGATGCAACAGCTGCCCAACTGAAGGAAGCTGTCATTTCCATTGCCAAAGAAACCTGGAATAAATATTATGCGCCTGTTTTTGGTCAAAAGGATGAACCTATTCTTGCCATCTATTCTCATATGATTGATAATCCGCTTTATCTTTCGAACTATCCTGTTGGCCATATCATTGATTTCCAGATCGAAAAACAGCTCACGGGAAAACCTTTTGCGAAGGAAGTTGAGCGTATTTACGAACAGGGACGCCTCATTCCCCAGGTGTGGATGAAAGGTGCCGTGGGCCGCGAAATCTCGGTTCAGCCCTTGCTCGAAGCCACAGATAAAGCACTGAAAGTGGTGAAGTAATCAGGTAAGAAATAAAATCTTAACCTTTTAAAAATAAGACTCATGATAACCCTGCAAGGAATTATTCCCTGCAGGGTTATTTTTGGATAGCTGTTCTGCGATTACCCTTGGGAAATGGGCATATTCAAGTTCGTGGATTTTATGTGCCACATCTTCGGCCGTATCGCCCGGGAGAACAGGGCAGCATGCCTGGAAGATTACCAGTCCCTCATCATAATATTCATTCACCAGGTGAATGGTGATGCCGCTTTCGGTATCGCCTGCGGTAATGACGGCTTCGTGTACACGCATTCCATACATGCCTTTGCCTCCGTGTTTTGGGAGCAAGGCAGGGTGGATATTCAGGATGTGGTCCCTGTATGCCGTTAAAATATTTTCCGGAACCAGCCAGAGGAAACCAGCCAGCACGATCCAGTCGATTTTTCGCGCCTGTAGGTCGTTCAGTATATCAGCCGCTGTGTAAAGCTGATTTCTGTCGAAAACTACTGCAGGAATACCCAGGTTTTTAGCGCGCGTAAGCGCATATGCCTCCGGATGGTTGGAATAGAGCACTGCAATCTCAACATCAGCATTACCTGCGAAATATCCGGCGATGCGCTGGAAGTTGCTGCCGTTGCCTGATGCAAAAATTGCGATGCGTTTTATCATAACATTTTACTTTATACTGCAAAGTAACTGAAAATTCATTAACACAGCGTCCGGAATCAGGTGAGTGTGTCATGGATGAAATGAGCATGGTTCCCAAATCACCAACTGTAATGATGATAAATTCCTGGTAACCCGTAAAAAAAATAATAACACATGAACTTTGTTAAATTATCAAAAAAAACGATTTTTATATTATAATGCAGTTTTAAGCACTTAATTTTGCCAAAAGGATGGGAATGAATCAATTCAAAAAGTTTAATAATATTTTCGGTTGGGTAGTTTTTGGCATTGCCACAATCGTATATTTCCTTACCATCGAACCTACCGTTAGCTGGTGGGATCCTGGTGAACATATATCCACTGCCTATAAACTCATGATAGGCCATCCCCCCGGAGCGCCTACCTTCGGCATGATAGGAAGAATCTTTTCGCTATTTGCATTGGGTGACACCACAAAAGTTGCCCTGATGATCAATGCCATGCTGGCCCTGAGCAGCAGCTTCACTATCCTGTTTCTTTTCTGGATCATCACAAGGCTTGCACGTAAACTGATCCCGGCAAAAGATGAACTTACAAGGTCGCAGATGTGGTCGGTCATTGCTGCAGGTTTCATCGGGTCGATGGCCTTTACCTTCAGCGACTCCTTCTGGTTCTCTGCAGTCGAGGCCAACTTATTCGGGATGTCTCTTTTATGCACCTCTGTGGTTGTATGGGCAATTCTGAAATGGGAGTCCGAGGCTGATAAGCGCTATCACCTGAGGTGGATTATTTTCATCGCTTTTGTGATTGGATTGTCCATAGGTGTTCATTTGCTTAATATCCTCACCATCCCGGCACTTGCCCTTGTCTATTATTTCCGAAAATACAAGTCTTCGCCCCGCGGAATTCTACTCACGCTGTTGATTTCAATCCTGCTGCTGGCAGCGGTTATGTATGTCATCATCCCGGATATTCCGCAGCTGGCAGGCAAGTTTGAATTGCTCCTGGTCAATGGTATGGGATTGCCGTTCAACTCCGGAATCATATTTTATTGTTTTCTGATCATAGGGTTAATCGTCTGGGGTCTCATGTATACCCAGCGAAAGAAAAAGGTATTGTTGAATACGATCATTCTGGGTTTTACTTTTTTGCTGATCGGCTATTCCTCATTTTTGATGTTGGTGATACGCTCAAATACAGGAACACCCATAAATTTTGGCGCACCTAAAGACCCGCTCAGCCTTGTTTCATTCCTTAACAGGGAGCAATACGGAACCTGGCCGACGCTTTATGGAAATTACTATACTGCACCTGTTGTCGGTTATAAGGATGGAACCCCGGTTTATAAGAAGGATTATAAGAAAGGGAAATATGTTGTAATAGATGACCAAAAAGAGACCATTCCTGTTTATGATCCCCGCTTTACCGGTATTTTCCCGCGCATGTGGTGTTCTGATGCCGACCGAAGGGGAGCCTCTGCATTTTACCGGGAATGGGGCGGTCCCGGACGGGAAGTGGAAGCAACCGATGAAGAAGGCAGGCCGAAAATGATCAGCAGGCCTACTTTCGGAGAAAACCTGAGATTCTTTTTTAATTACCAGGTGGGCTGGATGTATTTGCGATATCTAATGTGGAATTTTTCCGGGCGGCAGAACGATGTCCAGGGTTATGGTGACAATATAAACGGAAACTGGCTTACCGGAATCCCATACATTGATAATATTCGTCTGGGT